>CALVQZ010000017.1 GCA_944358275.1 uncultured Bacilli bacterium | reverse complement strand
TTTTTTGTATTATACTCCTGTATTCATAAATACAAAAAGGAGTGTGATGAAAATGAATACAAAACAATTATTTTTAAGGAAAGGAGATTATTTTAGTTATTTAGAAGAACTTGGAATGTGTAAAAATACAATATGGGTAAATAAGTATGTAATTAATAATTTTGAAAAATATTGTATGACTAATGACATTAGTACAATAAATAAAGATGTTGTTAAACAGTTTTATTTAAATAGCCTTGATTATGTTAATAAAACGAAAAATTACCAATACGTTTTAAAAAGACCAATACTAGCCTTTTTAGATTATTGTAATACTGGTTCATTCTTAAAAGAATATTCTAATAAGAAAGTAGAACACATAATTATAAATAATGATTTTAAAAAAATATTCAATGAATATAAGAATAATATTTTACTTCAATCTGAATTATCTAATAAAAGTGTTAATAGAAAAGTTAGAGTTATAACTAATTTACTAAATAATATTTCTAATATGGGTATAAATAAATTAGAAAGTTTAAATGAACAAATAATAACTACCTATATAAATAGAAATTTAAATATTTATAGTAAAAGTACTATTAATTGTTATAAAAGTATTATAGTTGAATTTTTAAGTTATCTTCACAATAATAACTTGATATCATTCTCAAAAAAATTAGTAACTTACAAATCATCTAATTCAAGAGATATTGTTGCCAGTAGTTTTACAACAGATGAGGTTAAAATGATTTTAGACTCAATCGACACATCAACTAAGCATGGCAAACATCATTATTTAATTATAGTTTTACTAGCATATTATGGACTAAGAGTTGGGGACATAATGAAATTACAATTTAAAAATATAAATTTTAATACCAACAAAATATCATTAATACAGAGTAAAACAAAGGTAGAACTTGTTTTACCTTTAGTTGATGAAGTAAAGTTTGCCTTACTTGATTATATAAAAAATAGTAGACCATCTAATACAAATAACGATTACATTTTACTTACAATACATGCACCACATAAGGAGTATACTAACATTGACGCTTTTTATACTATTATTAGCAGAATAATTCTAAACTCTGGTATAAGTTTGGATGATAGAAAAAATGGGAGTCGTGTATTTAGACACAGTTTGGCTACAAACATGATAAATAAAAATGTAGAATTGTATAAGATAAGTAATGTTTTGGGACATAAAAGTACAAGGACAACAAGTAAATATATAAGCAGGGATACAAATCTTCTAAAAGAAATAACTTTGGAGGTTAATTATGAATGACAATATATATATTCCAAATTTTAAAAGTATTTTTAAAGATGAATTATTTGATTTTATTATGTTTAAAAGAAGTAATGGTTATAAATATGGTAGAAGAAAGTGTTATAATTTTATTAGGCTTGATACTTTTTTTATTCATTATAAATTAGATGAGAAAAAAATAACTAATGAATGTATTGATGAGTGGCTTAAACAATTTAGTAGTTTATCTATTAATACAAAACAACTTTATTATGGTGTAATTCATATGTTTACAGAATATTTAGTATGCAGAAATTATACAAATATTACTATTCCAAGTATTAATTATTTCAATGGAAAATCTGGATTCGTTCCTTATATTTATACTAAGAAAGAATTAAAAGATATATTTAATGAAAGTAAGAATAATGATACTCTTTATATGACATTACATCTACTTTATCATTGTGGTTTAAGAATTAGTGAGGTTGGCAATTTAAAACTTTCTGATTTTAATATTTTTAATAAAACTATTATCATAAGGCATAGCAAAAACGATGTAACAAGATTAATTCCTTTAACAGATGCCATAACCAGTATGTTGCAAAATTATATTGGTTCAAAAAATCTTAATCAAAATGATTATATTTTTGAATGCAAAAATAAAAGACAAACTTTTCAACTTAAAACTAGAGACAATTTTCATAAAGTTTTAGAAAAAACTCAAATTAAAAAAAGAGAAAATGATAAGTGGCCTCGTCTTCATGATTTAAGACATACCTTTGCGGTGCATGCTTTAGAACAAATGCAAGACAAAGGATTTGATCTATATACATCTTTACCATCATTATCAATTTATTTAGGACACAAATCAATTGTTGAAACTGAATATTACTTAAGATTTACTTCTTCATACAGTAATAAAGTTTTAACTTCCAATGAATATATAGATGATTTATACATTGAAAAGGAGACATATAAAAATGAATGATAATTTAAACTATTATATTTCTATATATTTTAAAGATTATCTTCCAAAAGTTATTGGAGTTTCCAAAAATACATTATTATCTTATAGAGATACATTCTTAATATTGTTAGAATATTTAGAAAATAAACTAAACAAAAATATAAATAAACTTAAAATAAATGATATAACTAGTAATGAAATTAGAAGTTTTTTAAATTTTCTAGAAGAAAATAAGCATAATAGTATATCAACTAGAAATCAAAGACTAGCGGCTATTCACTCATTTTATAAATTTCTCAAAACAAAAGAACTATCTTATTTGGATTTATTCACACAAATATTATCGATTCCATTTAAGAAAGCTCCTAAAAATACTATAACATACTTTTCTAAAGATGAAATAAGTATTTTAATAAATTGTCCTAATGCTTTAACTAAAAACGGTTATAGAGATTATGTATTATTATTACTTATGTATGAAACGGCTGCAAGGGTACAAGAGATATGTGATATTAAAAGACATAGTATTCAGTTTAAAGAAACATATACATATGTAACTATAACTGGCAAAGGTAATAAGACAAGAACTGTTCCAATTAATAGTGATCTTTCATTAATTTTAAAAGATTATTTTGATACCTTTAAAATATCTAATGATGATTATCTATTTAAAAATAAAAATAATAATAAATTAACTACAAAAGGTATAAGTTATATTTTTTCTAAATATGTACATAAATCACAAAATAGTTATCCTGAAAAATTTAAAGAACATTATAGTCCTCATAGTATGCGTCATTCTAAAGCAATGCATTTATTAGAATCTGGTGTTAATTTAATATATATTCGTGATTTTTTAGGACATGAATCAGTTATTACCACTGAAATATATGCAAAAGCTAATCCTGTTGTGAAAGAAAAACAAATTATTGAACATGCATATAATATAACTAATGATTCAAAATATACTGATAATACAAAAGAAGAATTGTTAAATTTCTTAAAAACATTATGAGAAGTAAATAAAGACTAATTCCTTATAAAATAAGGAGTTTTTCTTTTAACTTCTCATAATATTTATCTACCCATAACTTAAATTATGAGAATCTTCTCATAATTTATCAGATACTACATTTAAACACTTATTTAAAACAGAGGACTATAAAGAGTTCTTTAATACTATTATTAATCCTATTATAGATATGGATATTAATGATTTTAGGTTATATGATGCTGAACTTAATAGTGGCAATGAAAAACGTGATTACCGTCTTGATATATTACTAGTAAGTGATAAAGTTGATATAATTATATCTATAGAAATGAATCAGTTTCCTAGTGAAGAGACAAAGTATAAAGATAGATTATATATATATGCCTTACTTGCTAAAAGCTTAACAGTAGAGAATATATAAAGAAAAAACGAGTTAGCCAAATAAACTTTAATAAAGAAAAGAATCCATATGTTAGTAAAGCTTCTTATTCTATTATGGATGATGTAACCAAAAGAGAAATAAAAGATTTCAAGATACATGAAGTGTATCTTGAAAATTACAAGGGAATAAGATATAATGGAGACAATAAAGAAGAAACATATCTATCTTTATTTACTGCAACCTCTTACGAAGAGTTAAGAGAAATAGCAGGAGATGATAAGGAGGCATTGAAAATTGTGGATGAGTTAGAAAGACTAGGACTTGATGATGATTTTGGAGTAGCCTATGACAATGAGGCAATGCAGAAAAGAATG
>CALVQZ010000016.1 GCA_944358275.1 uncultured Bacilli bacterium | reverse complement strand
TTGTATTCCAAATAAAAACTTTTAATTAAGGATAAATTGAACAGCTATTCTAGTTGTAAATGTAAATGGGAACATAGGATTGGTACAAAAGTGTCTAATTTTGAGATTGCTTTTTTTGTCATTACCATTTACAACAATCTTTATCATTTACAGTACAAATAATTTTAAAATAACTATATAAAAAATAATTAGTAAATAAAAACATCTCCTAAAAGAGAGATGTTTATTTATTCGCTTGTATTTGATGACTTTTGCTCATTCATATAATGATCATATTTTATCTTTAGTTCAGCATCATATATCTTTAAATCGTTTTCTTCTCTTAACCATTCTAATGCAAAAGCAGAAATATTTTCAGTATTTGCAATTAGTTCATCAACTAAAGTTTGTTTAATATCATCTTTAATTTCACTTAATTCAGGTTTTTCTTTTTGATCAGTTTTTAGAATGATATGATAACCAAATTGAGTTTTTACAGGTTTCTCAGTATATTTTCCAACTTCTAATTCAATAGCAGCATCTTCAAATTCACTAACCATTTCGCCTCTATTGAAATATCCTAAATTACCACCATCACTAGCACTTGAATCATCAGAATATTCCTTTGCTAAATCTTCAAATTTTTCACCATCATCTAATTTTTTAATAATTTCCTTTGCTGTTTTTAAAGCTTCTTCTTCAGCTTCTTCTTTTTCTTCATCAGTCATATCATCAGTAGCTTCAGATTTAATTAGTATATGACTAGCTTTAATATCACCAATTGATTTTTCATTGTAATATTCTTCAATATCTTCATCATCAATCAAAGTTTCAGCATAATCATTTATTGCATACTCTCTTTTAAAAGATACTTCAATATAATCATATAATTCTTTTTCTGTACTTACACCATAATAATAACTTATTGCATCCTCAAAATCAGACCCAAATTGATTTTTCATAGTAGTTATTTGAGCTTCTATTTCAGTTTTAAGGTCATCATCAGTTTCATATACTTTATTTAATAATAATTCATCGATAGAATTGATTAAAGCATAAGTACCATAACTATCCTTTAATTTTTCATAAAACTCTTCAGTAGTCATTTTAAGACCATCTAATTCAATTATAAGTTCACTTCCATCTTTTAATTTTGGTATTTTACCACATCCAGTAAGCACTAATAATATAAGAGAAGCACATACTAAATAATAAATTGTTTTTTTCATCACTTATCCTCCTTGCATACCTAATAATATCAAAAAAAAGACTAAAATACAACAATTTAGACATAAGTAATCACACTTATTTCATTTTACCATAAAATAATGTGAAGAAAAGAAAAGGAGGAATCGATTATGGGACATGGATACGTTAGCGGTGCTGCTATAGTACTTGTTTTATTTATAATATTAGTAATCGTTATAGGTGCCTACGTTTAAGTTAAGGAGGTGAATGTAATGGCATGCAATAACAATAATACTTGTTGTAATCACAACGGGTTCCTTGTAATTATTGTTTTATATATTTTACTTGCTATCATTTTAGGATCAGTAATATGCTAAAAAAGGTTGAGAAATCAATCTTTTTAACTAAACCAATAATAGGTATAGTAAAAAGAGGAGTCGATGATATTTACAAGGTAAATAAAAGTTTAGCAGGTAAACTAATAAAATCCGGTGCTATTCCAATACTTATACTTTCTGATAATATAGATGATTTAGATGAAGTGTTAAAGTTATGTGATGGTATAGTAATGCCTGGAGGAAAAGACATATATGATTATGATAGATATATATGTAAGTATGCTACTTATAATGATATACCGCTTTTAGGCATATGCCTTGGTATGCAGATAATGAATGAAAAATATTTAGAAAAGACAAAAGAGAATCACCAAAATGTAATGCATAAAATTATTACAAAAGAAGGAACTATCATAAATAAACTTATAGGAAATACTTATGTAAATAGTAGACACGAAGAATGTATTACAGATGTAGATGATTATATTATAAGTGCATATTCAGAAGATGGAGTAATAGAAGCAATAGAGCATAAGAACAATAAATTTAATGTAGGAGTACAGTGGCATCCAGAAGATTTAACTGATGATTCATTATTTATAGAATTTGTAAAATCATGTATAAAAAAAACTAAATGAAATTTTCATAAATAAAACTATCATTTTTAATTATTTTATTATATAATTAGCAGTGAGGAGTGATAATTTATGAAAATTTTAGCTGTTAATGCAGGTAGTTCATCACTAAAATTTCAAGTGTATGAAATGCCAGAAGAAAAAGTACTAATATCTGGAGTATTTGAAAGAATTGGTATCGATAATAGTTTTTACACAATTAAATTAAATGGAGAAAAGATAAGAAAAGATGCTTCTTTATCTAACCATTCTGTTGCTGTTGGATTTCTTACTAAAGAATTACTTGAAAATAATATAGTTGAATCTTTAGAAGAAATTAAAGGTGTTGGACATAGAATAGTTCAAGGTGCTGATAAGTTTGATAAAACTGTAATAGTAGATGATGTAGTAGAGAAAATTATTAGTGATTTAAGTCCACTAGCACCTTTACATAATCCAGCTGCAGTTGTTGGAATAAAAGCATTTAGAGAATTTATGCCTAATGCAGTACATACAGCAGTTTTTGATACTGCATTTCATCAAACAATGGATGAAGAACAATATATATATGCTTTACCATATGAATGGTATACTGATTATTCAGTAAGAAAATATGGTGCTCATGGAACAAGCCACAAGTATGTTTCAGAAAGAGCAAATGAAATATTAGGAAGAACTGATACAAAAGTAGTAGTGTGTCACTTAGGAAATGGTGGAAGTATAAGTGCAGTATTAAACGGAAAATGTATAGATACATCTATGGGATTTACACCAAATGCAGGTATAGTAATGGGAAGTAGATGTGGCGATATAGATGCAAGTATAATTCCATACATAATGAAAAAAACTGGAATGACACCAGATGATATAGATAATGCTATAAATAAAAAGAGTGGTTTATTAGGTATAAGCGGTGTAAGTAGTGATTCAAGAGATGTAGAAATATCTGCAGAAAAAGGGAATAAAAGAAGTATTTTAGCACAAAAAATATATGCTAGAAGGGTAATAGATTATATTGCTAGATATTATTGCCTACTAGGTGGAATAGATATGATTTGTTTTACTGCTGGAATTGGTGAAAACTCATGTTTAACTAGAAAAAGCATAATAGATGGTCTTGGTGTATATGGTATTAAATTAAATGAAGAAGCTAACGAAACAAGAGGAAAAGAAATAATGATTTCAACAAAAGATTCAAAAATTCCATGCTATGTTATACCTACTAATGAAGAAGTTATGATAGCAAGAGATACATACAAATTAGTAATAGGAAAATAATATGTATAAAGAAATAATTAAGAATATAAAAAAATATGATAGTATCGTTATTGCAAGGCATATAGGGGGAGATATAGATGCTATTGGTTCTCAAATTGCATTAAAAGAAATTATAAAAGAAACATATCCAAATAAGAAGGTGTATGCTGTAGGTGCATTTTCTTCTAGATTTAAATTTCTAGGTTCACTAGATAAAGAAGATGACATAGATTTTGATAATAGTCTACTTATAGTGCTAGATACACCCAAAGTATCTAGACTCGATGTAGAAAATATTGCAAAATATAAAAATAGACTAAGAATAGATCATCATCCTTTTGAAGAAAATTTCTGCAATATTGAATGGATAGATGAAGATAAATCTAGCACATGTGAAATGATTGTAGATTTATGTTTTAATACAAAATTAAAGATGAATAAAAGTAGTGCTGAGAAATTATATATGGGTATAATTGCAGATACTAATAGATTTTTATATCCATGTGCTACTTCAAATACATTTATAACTGTAGCTAAACTAATTAGTAATTATAAACTAGAAATACCTTCTATTTATGAAAAAATGTATCTTAGAAATTTAGATGAAATAAGATTTATAGGATATGTATTTCAAAATATAAAAGTAACTAAAAATGGAGTTGGTTATATAAAAATAACTGATGAAATTCAAAAAAAGTTTGGTGTTGATGCAGCTAGTGCAGGAAATATGATAGGTGAATTATCTTATATAGATGATTTTATCGTTTGGATTACATTCTCAGAAGATAAAAAACAAAATATTATTAGGGTTTCAGTAAGGTCAAGAGGGCCTGCTATAAATACTCTTGCTATGCAATATAATGGAGGAGGACATAAATTAGCTAGTGGAATAAGACTTCCTAATTTTGATTTATCAGATGAAATAGTAGAAAAATTAGATATAATATGTGAAGAATATAATAAAAATAATTAAAATGTAAGTTTAAACACTTACTTTTTATATTGCAATATAACTATAACATATTAGAAAAATACAAATATAGAATGTTTATTAAAATTATGATAGAATTAGATTGGTGGTTTTATGAACAAAATTTATTTAATTTATGGAGAAGAAGATTATTTAATAGATAAAGAAATTTCAAAAATAAAAAAAGAGTATAAAGACTATGATTTAATAAGTTACGATATGCTTGATAATAATATATCTATTGCTTTAGAAGATGCTTTAATGGGCTCTTTATTCTCATCTAATAAACTAATTATTTGTAATAATTGCTATTTTCTAACAGGAAGCAAATGCACTATAGAACACGATATCGATAGTTTACTTAAGTATTTAAAAATAGAAAGTGATAATATTTTAGTACTCACAGTTAATAGTGAATCACTTGATAATAGAAAGAAAGTAGTAAAAGAATTAAATAAATTTGATGTATATAAGTTTGATAAATTAAAGTCTTATGAATTAAATAAATTTGTTATGGATTATTGTACTTTAAATAAGTTTAAAATAAATAATGATGCTCTTTCTTTATTCTTAGAACTTGTCAGTGATAACTTATATATTATTACCAGTGAACTAGATAAATTATTTTTATATAAAGATAATAATATAATTGATAAAGAAGATATTAAAACTTGTACTAGTAGAGTAATAAATACTAATATATTTGATTTAATAAATGCTATTGTAGATAAAAATGTAGATAAAGCATTAGAGTTATATGATGATCTTGTTTTAGTAAATGAAGAAGAAATAAAACTAATAGTAACATTAGCAAATCAATTTAGGCTTATATATCAAGTTAAAAGTATGTTTAAAATGGGATATAGTCAAATGGATATTGTTAAAACTTTAGATGTATCACCATATCGTATTAAACTTGCTAATCAAGTTGATATAAGTTTAAATGATGCTTTAGAATACTTAAATAAATTATCTTTATTAGATGAATATATTAAAACAGGCAAAGTTGATAAGAAAAATGCATTTTCAAACTTCATTTTAAATTTGTAGGAGGCTTTATGAAAAAAATAGAATTACTTGCACCCGCAGGTAATATGGAAAATTTAAAAGCAGCAGTTATGGCTGGATGTGATGCAGTATATTTAGGTGGTGCTAGTTTTGGAGCAAGAGCATTTTGTAAAAATTTTACAAATGAAGAATTAGTAGATGCTATAAAATATTGTCACTTGTATGGAGTAAAAGTATATGTAACTATAAATACTTTAGTATATGAAAACGAAGTAGATTCATTTATGGAATATGTAGATTTTCTTCATAGAAACAATGTAGATGCAGTGCTTATTCAAGATTTAGGTATGTTTGATTTAGTTAGAAAAACATATCCTAATTTAGAAATACATTCATCTACTCAAATGCATATTCATAATTTAGATGGAACTCTTTTAATGCAAAAATTAGGTGTTAAAAGAGTAGTTTTAGCAAGAGAAACGAGTATAGATGAAATAAAATATATAAAAGATAATTCAAATATTGAACTTGAAGTTTTCGTTCATGGGGCACTCTGTATTAGTTATTCTGGATGTTGTCTTATGAGTAGTTTAATTGGAGGAAGAAGTGGTAATAGAGGTACTTGTGCTGGAAGTTGTAGATTAAAGTATGATGTTAAAAATGAAAAAGGGTTAAGATTAAATGATGGAGATTATCCTTTAAGTACAAAAGAATTAAATACTTTAGAATATGTTGGAAGTCTTATAGATATAGGTGTATCTAGTTTAAAAATAGAAGGTAGAATGAAATCTAAAGAATATGTTTATATGGTAGTAAGTTTATATAGAAAAGCAATAGATTCTTACTATGAAAATAAAAAGGTAATTATTAAAGATGAAGATATAATAAAATTAAAGAAAATATTCAACAGAAATTATACTAAAGGATTCTTATTTAATACAAATAACAACGATATAATAAATAGTTATAGACCAAATCATATGGGTATTGAAATAGGAAAAGTAATAAAATACAAAAAGAAAGTTGCAAGTATACTTCTTAAAGATGACATTAAAATAGGTAGTGGTCTTAGAATATTAGGCACTTATGATGTAGGAGTTAATGTAAATGACTTTTATGTAAATGGGAAATTAAGAAAAGAAGCATATAAAGATGAAATTATAGATATAAAAGTAAAAGATAAAGTTGAAGTAGGAAGTATTGTTTTAATAACATTAGATAGTAAAGTAAATGAAGATGTGGATAAACTAATAGATAGTAATTTAAGAAAAGTACCTATTTCAATAAAGTTCAATGCTAAACTTAATGAAAAAATATCTCTATCTATTACTGATTATAATAATAAAATAACTATATATGGAAATATTGCAGTGAAGGCAATAAATAAACCTACTACTAAAGAAGAAATAATAGGTAAACTTTCTAAATTAACAGATTCTATTTATAAATATGATAAAATGAGTATAAATATGGATGATAATATATTTATTCCTTTAAAAGAAATAAATGATTTAAGAAGAAAAATAATTACTCTTTTAAATGAAAAAAGATTATATGAAATAAAATATATTAAAAATAATTATTCTATAACAGTACCTGATTTTAAAAAAGAAAGATTAGTTAGTGCACTAGTAATAGATACAAATAAAATAGATACATCTAAATATGATGTAGTTTATTCTGAAAATGGTAATGGTATAAAAAAACTACCTAGAGTAATAAAAAAATATAGTGATATAAATAATATGTATTTAGTAGGAGAAATAGGAGCATTCAATAAATATAATAATGTATGTACTGATTTTTCATTAAATGTAACAAATTCATATACAGTCGCATTCTTACATTCAATAGGAGCATATAGAATAACTTTATCTTATGAACTTACAAAAGAACAAATAAAAGATATAATTGATGCATATCATAAAAGATATAATAAACATCCAAATTTAGAACTAATTGTATCTGCTAATGAAGAAGTTATGGTATGCAAATTTAGTTTAGGAAAATATTACAATAATGAAAAAGTATACTTACAAGATAGATTTAATAATAAATATAAACTTAGATTTAAAGATGATTTAATGTACATATATAATTATAAAAGAAGAGAAGACTTTGATGAAAAGTATTATGATATAGGTGTTAACTCACTTAGATATAATTTTGATTGTTAGATATTGACAAAATATAGTAAAAATATATAATAATGGTTAACTAAATAAAAGAAAAATAATGTATGTACATAAGATAGTATACATAACACTTTTACAAAAAAGCAAAAAAATATAAATGTTTGAAAATGTGAAAAAGTCTTTTTTTGTTGTTTATTCAAATAACTTATTTATGAGTGAAGAACAAATAAGAAGATAATAATTTAATTATTATGGTATAAATAACAATTTTTATAGTATTTATAAATATAGAGGTTTTATGAAAAAAGAAGTAAAATTATTTATCAAAGCAAGAGCTTATGAAATTGAAAAAGAAGATATTGAAATATTACTAACTAAAGAAGAATGCATTATAGAAAAAATAATAAATCTAGATATAAAAAAATTTAAAGATGCGATTACACTTTGTAAGTTATATTCTAATAAAGAAGATATTCTTATGACATTTAATATTCTATTTTATAGTAAATATTATGAATATGTATTTGATGTATTAACAGATAAAAATATAATTAAAAGGGGAATATCACTGGAAGTTGCTAAAATAATAAATTCCTCAAAAAACAAATTTAACGCGCATTATATAAGTATTGCACTAAGGAATAAATGTGTATTGGAAAGAGAAAATGCACTTGAAATAGCAGCTATAATAAATGAATCACAAAATAGTTTTAATGCTAAATATTTAATGTATGCATTAGTAAATAAAAGCATACCTGATACAAATTTAATAGAATATGCACACATAATAAATGAATCACAAAATAGTTTTAATGCTTTTAGTATATCTCATGTACTTATAGATGAAAATGTACATAAGATTGAAAATATTTTAGAGTGCATAAGTATATTGAATGAATCAAAGAATGAATTTAATGCTGAATATGGATGGCGTATACTCATTAACAAAGATATAATTTATGAAAAGTTATCAAAAGAATCAGTAATGATAATAAATGAATCACAAAAAGAACTTAATGCTTCATATGCAAGTTATATTTTAAGTAATAAAGGTTTATTAAAAAGAGGGCTATCATTGGATGGAGCAAGACTAATAAACTCATTAGATAATGAATTTAATATGTTATTTGTAAGTAGTATTTTAACAAATAAAAAGTTATTAGAAAGTGAAGAATTATTAGAAATAGCAAAAAATATAAGTGAGTCTGATGAATATAATGCATGGAGAATGTCAGATTTAAGTAAGGAAGAATATATAGCAAATAAAATTAAAGAGATAGAAGAAAGATATTCATCTAAAGATAAAGAAAAGATGTTAAAATAAAAAAGTAAATTTAGATTTTATTTGTAAAATAAATTCATATGTTTTAAAAATGAATCTTTATTGCATTTATGATATAGAAACTAACTAATATAAAATAATTATATAAAATAAAAGAGAAAATTTATGAATAAAGAATATGTTGTATTGATAGATGGAACTATATGTGTTACTGATGAAAATGGAAAAATTACAAAACGAGATATTGATGAAAAAATTATCTCGATGAACTTTTTTCTAAAGAAAATAAAATAGAGATTTTAAATAAAAAAATAAAATGTTTAAAAGATGAAGTTTTAGAAGAAGAAAAAGTATTTCTTCTTTCTAAATATATGATAAAACTTCAACCTGTTATAGTTCTTTTAATGACTTTAAGTAGTACTATATATGGGGGATTAGTTTATGATGATTTTATTTTGTATGGAATGTATTATGGATTAAAAGGGCTAATTTATAGTGCTATTCCAACAGGTATTACTTTTATTTGCTATAAAGTAGTAGAGTCTAAATCAGCAAAAAAAATTAAAGGATTTGAGCCTTTAATTAAAGAAGCAGAAAAATTAAAACAAAAAGAAGAAGAAGAATTAGAAAGAATCAAGAATTTGAAAGTAGCGGAATCTAAAATAGTTCCTTTAGTAAACAAACCTGTTTCTTTAGAAAAACAAATTGTTTATGAAGAAGAACAAATAGAAGAACATTTAGATGATGTATATCAAGATACTATTAGTAATCAATCTAAAAAATTAGTTTTAAAAAGAAAAAAATTGAAATAAATATTAAATTACAAAAGAAGTGGTATTGATGATTAAAATATTAAAAGAAAAAAAATGAAACAATGACTAAAATTGAATTAGAGATTAGTGAAAATATGTATTTGAATATTTATTTTGTTGGTAATGATGATGTATATTGGATATATGATAATTTGAATAGAGAATATGAAGATGATTCAATGTATGATTCATTTACAATTACTAAGGAAGATATGGATATTTATGATATTTTTAATGAATTATATGAAGATTTAATCAATTGTAGAATCTTTATTTCAGAAAATAGATTTTTAACTAATGATGAATTAGAATGTGAAAAAGATAATGATTTAGAAAGAAAAAATGGTAGATACAATGACTTAGTTCATAATAATATTATAGAATGGTATAGTGATGAACAAATAAAGACGGAAGCTGACTGTGTTAAAATTAGTAAAAAAGAAGATGTAATTGTTATAGAGTTTATAAAACAATCACTTCGTGATGATATGGGGTATCAAAAGATACCAGGAAGTTATATGATTCGATTTAGAACATCAGGAAGTCGTTATACACCTTGTCAAATAATTTTTTGTAGGCATTTAATTAACTTGTTGAAATTAGATTTAAAAGAAACAAATCAACAACAAATAATAAAAAAATATAAATAATATTGTTACTTACTTATACAAAAATGTATATATTGTAAAAATAAAATATTTATAGTTATATCTAATTTATATTACAATTACACATAAGTTCAAATGAAAAAGTTAATGCAACTTTGTAAAGTTAAATGCAATATTTTGTGTGATAAATAAAGTAGAAAAAAAGATATATTTTATATGTGTAAATTATATCGTTAAAAAATCTAAAATCATATTGTTGTTAATGTCAATATAAACTTTTAGTATTGCTAATTTTTTAATATAAAATGTTGTTTTAATATGTAATTTATTATTAGTAGGATAAGTATTTGTGCAAAAAAATTAAAGTTTTTGATGAGTTTGAAACAACCACACAATGTAAAATTGTACATTAGTTTTACAAAAAAGTATAACAATAATATTGTAAATTGTACATAATTGTTATAGACTATAAGTGTAAAGGTGATGCGTATGGTAAAAAAAATAAAGATAATAATTGTAATGGCTGTTATTGCTTTTTCACTTTCGATGATTAGTAATACATATTCTAGGTATATTGCTAATACGACTGGTAGTATAGAAACTCCATTTGCTAAGTGGCAGATAATGGTAAATAATGAGGATATATTAAATAATAACAATGCTAGTATAAGTTTTAATCCAATAATTGAAGAAAACGAAAACATTAAGAATAATTCGATTGCACCTTCATCAAGCGGTTATTTTGATATAAAAATTGATCCTTCGAATGTTGAAGTGTCATTTAATTATAATATTAGTTTAAAAATAGAAAATGAAAATATTCCAGACTTAATAATTACAAAATACACATTATTACCAAATGATTATACAGAAGGAGATAGTTTAGATATTATAAATTTAAATACTTATGCGATTAGTAATGATATGATATATAGACAGTCACCATTTGAAAGTTTTACGATAAGAATTTTTTTTGAATGGTTTGAGGGAGATAGTGAGCAAATGAATGATGAAATGGACACTGAAGTCGGGGTCTTAGCTGCAACAGAAAGTACAAATTTTATTGTATCTGCTACTATAAAATTCAAACAAATAGTATAGTTGTTATTTATATACAAAACCACTAATAAAAAGTGGTTTTTGCTGTTTTGCTGAGTTTTTTTGTATAACTTTTTATTAAGAACAAAAAATTTTATGAAGAATGGTAAAAACTAATAATACACATATGCTTTTTTATAAGTTTTACAAACTTAAATTGTGTTTATATAAATATTTTATTCTAAAAATATTTATATAATGCTGTAAGTTTAGTCTAAGTTGCATTATGAAATACAACTTATTCAAAAAAATTAAAATGAAAGTTATATTATGCTTTTTATATTTATTTTAATATGATTTTATCATATATTGAATCTAATGTTAAAGAATATTATTTCTAACATATTGCAAATAAATTGTGGATAATTTTTTAATTTTTTTAATTGCTGAAAAATCAGGATAAACACATGATTTTAAAATTTCATGCGTTTATCCTGTGGAAAAATGGATTTTACTTTATTTTTATATAAAAAAATGGTATTATGATATTATTGATATAATAGGAGGCTGTATGTTAAGAGGAATTAAATTAGATGAGAAAAAAAGTATGTCTTTTAAAGATGAGATAGTAGATTTCAGTGTTCCAAATAGAGTTTATGTTCCACTTATAAATGCAAATATAGAGTGTGAATGTACTGTAAAAAAAGGAAGAAAGGTGAGAAAAGGGAGCATAATTGGTATTAGGAAAGATATTGATTTTCCTATACTATCTCCTGTAAGTGGTACTGTTTTAGGTACAAAAAAATGTATGTATTTGAATGGAAAAGAAGTAGAGTGTGTTGTAATTGTAAATGATAAAAATGAAAAAGTTATAAAGAAAAAACTTGTTAAAGATATAACTTCTTATACAAAAGATGAATTTGTTGAGTTATTAAAAAAATGTAGTGTAACTGGTATGGGTGGAGGTGATTTTCCAACATATTTAAAATATCAAAAAAAATTAGATATTTTGATAGTTAATGCAGTTGAATGTGAACCTTATATTACAGCTGATGCAATGCTCGTTAAATTAAAGAGTGAAGCAATACTAGAAAGTATAAATGCGATAATGAAAATAAATAAAATAAAGAAATGTTTTATTGCATATGAAAAGAATAATAAAATTATAGAAGACTCATTTTTAGAATATATTGATAATTATAAAAATATAGTGCTTTATCCAGTAAAAGATATGTATCCTATGGGCTGGGGAAGATATGTAGTAAAGAGTGTATTAGGTTTAGAATACGATAAATATCCTAGTGAAATAGGTGTTGTTGTAAATAATGTATCTACTATTTTTGCTATATATAAGGTACTTAAGTTTCAAAGAAATATTACTAAAAGGATTATAACAATTACAGGGGAAGGGTTTACTGAACCAGTTAATGTCTTAGTAAAAATAGGTACTAATATGTCTACTATTATAAAAAAATTAGGTAAATATAAAGAAGAAGAAGAATTAAAACTTATTGCAGGAGGCCCAATGATGGGTGTTAGTCTTCCAAGTGATAATGTGGTTGTATCAAGTAATCTTGGTGCTATAACGATTATACCTGATACTTTTGATGAAATAAATGATTGTATGAGTTGTGGAAGATGTCTAAATGTATGTCCTGTTAATATATGTCCAATATTTATTTTGAATAATATTAAAGATGTAGAAAAATTAAAAAAATTACATCCAGAAAAATGTATTGAGTGTGGGGCATGTTCTTATATATGCCCTTCAAAAATAGGGCTTAGAGATGCTGTTAAAATAGCAAAAAAGAAGGTGGATAAAAAATGAAATTTAAAGTAGAAAATGGACCTCATGTAAAAAGTGAAGAAACAACTAGCAAGATAATGACTAGGTTTTTAATTTCCTTAACGCCTATAGTATGTTTTGCAATATTTAAAAATTGTTTATTGAATTATTATTACAGTTCAGTAACTTTCATAGAAGCAATACATCCAATGCTTATGATAATATCAGCAGTACTTACATCATTTATATCTGAACTTTTATATTTTAAATTTATTTTAAAAGATACTTGGGAAAATAGTTTTTATGAAATAAATCGCTCTTTTACTATAATACCAGGCCTTCTTCTTGCATTAGTACTACCACCTAACACGCCTATTTGGTTAGTTATCTTTGGAGCATTTATATCAAACATACTAGGAAAAATGCTTTTTGGGGGTTTTGGTCAAAATATATTTAACCCTGCTTTATTAGGTTATTTATTTATAAGCGTATCATATTCATCACTAATGGGAAGTCCGTTAAATGCATATGAAATTGATACTCTAGCAGGTGCTACACCACTTTCTAACTTATCAAACTTAAATTATTATGGTACATATGAAGAGGTAGTAGGTAGTTTTGGTACATTTTTGAATTTCTTTGTTGGAACGATACCAGGAACATTAGGGGAAACATCAAAAATGCTGATTATTATATCTTTTATATATTTAATTGCTACTAAAACAATTAAGTGGAGAATACCTGTTATGTATATTTTAACTGCATTTATTATGACACTTATTATTGGACACAATATAGAACTTGGTATTTGGTATGCATTATTCTCAATATTAAGTGGAGGGCTTTTATTTGGAGCAGTATTTATGGCTACAGACCCAGTTACTAGTCCAATAACTCCTATAGGCCAAACATTCTATGGTATATCTTTAGGAATACTTACAATAGTGTTAAGATTTTTAACACCATATCCAGAAGGAGTAATGACTAGTATTTTATTTATGAATATGCTAGTGCCTTTATTTGATAAGATTGGTTTATATTTTAAAGAAAATATAAAAAAGATATGGATTTTAATAATACTTTTTATAGCACTCATTATTTTATCGGTAACAACTATTAGTAATAATATAAAAAATTTAAATAATGAAAATGCATCTAATCCACTGGATAATAAAGTAAAAATAGTAAAAAAAGAAAAAAAAGATAATGAAACAATTTATAGTGTTACATCAAAAGCATGGGGAATAATAAAAGCAGATGTAAAAGTAGTAGATGGAAAAATAGAAAATATATCTATAACAGATAGTAGTGGTGAAACTCAATGGAATGAAATAGAAAAGAATGATTACATAAATAAAATAATAGAAAGACAAGATGATATAGATAATGTAGATGCAATAAGTGGCAGCACTTATACATCAGATGGATTAAAAAATATAGTAAAAAAGATAATAGAAAGCGAGTTAGAAGATGAAGGATAATATTAAATCAATAATTGTATTAACATTAACAGGATTTTTATGTTCTCTTTTAATATATTTAGCATGGAGGTTCGTATGAGGAAAATATATGACTTTTTATTCAAAGAAAATCCAGTATTTGTATTAGTTTTAGGTCTTTGTTCAGTCCTTGCAGTAACTACTACATTTGAAAAATCATATACGATGGGTATAGTAGTACTTATTATATTAGTTTTATCAAATACAATAGTTTCTTTAATTAGAAAATTTGTAAATACAGAAATTAGAATACCAGTATACATAATAATAATTTCAACACTAGTAACAATAATAGAAATACTTCTAAATAAATATAGTAAACCGTTATATGATGCATTTGGAATATATTTACCACTTATTGTAGTAAATTGTATAATTCTAGGTAGAGCACTTTCTTTCGCCTCAAAAAACAAAGTATTACCTAGTATTAAGGATGCATTTAAATCAGGAATAGGATATTTAGTAGCAATATCTTTATTTGGGCTATTTAGAGAAGTATTAGGTAGTGGAAAGATTACTATAATGAATGATATATCTATATTAACAGGATATAGATTTATAATAGATGTATTTAATAATGAAGTATTACCTAATAAACTATTTTTAAGTAGCGGAGGAGCATTTATTCTTCTAGGATTACTTATAGGTGTTATAAATGCATTTAATGGAGGTGATGAGTAAATGTTTGAAATATTTTTAACAGCTTTAATAGTAGAAAATGTAATATTAACTAAATTCTTAGGAATATGTTCATTTTTAGGAACTTCTAATAAAGAAAAAAATGCATTAGGTATGGGAATATCAGTTACAGTTGTAGTGCTTATTTCTACAATACTTACATATTTAATAAACAAATATATACTTATACCTACATCATCTACATATTTACAAACAATAACATTTATCCTAGTTATCGCATGCTTTGTACAAA
Organism: uncultured Bacilli bacterium; assembly: GCA_944358275.1. GTDB lineage: Bacteria > Bacillota_I > Bacilli_A > RF39 > UBA660 > CAG-1193. Next base: position 2,108 of record CALVQZ010000016.1, on the reverse strand, counting down.
TAATAGAGTTAATAATAAAAAAATACTTTAAAAACTTATATGATTCACTAGGAATATACTTACCACTAATAACTACTAACTGTGCTGTATTTGGTATAATTCTTACTAATATAAAAATGGATTATGATTTAATAACAGCAATAGTTAACTCATTAGGTAGTTGCTTAGGTTTTATTTTAGTAATATATATATTCTCTTTACTAAGAGAAAAAATTGAAAATAACGATATACTAAAGTCATTTAAAGGAATACCAATATCACTTATAACAGCAGGTATTATGGCTTTAATATTTGAAAGATTAATATGATGAGCTATATATTACTTTTAGTACTTATAATAAGTACAACATCATTATACAAAATAAATAATAAAAATAAAAATAGATGCAAATGTTGTGACAATTGCAACATTTGTAAATAGGAGCAATATGATAGGTATAATATATTTTACAATTATTACATTTATTCTAGCAACTACAATAGTAGTACTAAATAATTATCTATTTAAAAGAAAAACTAAAGTAGATAGAATATTAGAAGTATTACCAGGATATAATTGTGGAGCATGTGGATTTGGAAGTTGTAGAGGGATGAGTGAAGAGTTAATTAAAAATAAAGATGTGATGAATAAATGTAAACTTATAAAAAATAAAGAAGAGATATTAAAGATTTTAGAAGAAAATTAGTAAGAGAAATATACTCTTTAAAATAGCAAAACAAACTATAATATTCTTTTTGTTTTTTTTTAGTTTAGAAATATAGAAAAAATTATAAAATTTATAATATATAGGTAGTAATTTAATAAATACCTATATTTTTTATATATAAAATAAAATGCATAGTATTAGTAATATATGTAAACGTTAAAAATAACACATATTTCTGCGTTATTTTTTTGTGAATGTTTTACATTTTACATACTTATCATTATGTTCATAATCTTTTATATATTGTCTTAAGAAATTTATCTTATCTAAATTATTGGCAAATATTAAATCCGCAAGTTCTAAAGCATCATTTATTTTAATTTCATTATAAAATTTTAGTGAATCACTTGAAAAATTTTGTTGTTTTCTCATTTTTTCTATTAACTCATAATCAAAATTATCACTTTTTGCATAAGACACCAAATGTGCTATAAAATTTATATTATTTTGTATTATAGATGAGTCTAATGTACCATTAAAACTTCTAAATTCAAATGTATTTATTGTAGGCCTTCTAAAATTTAAACCATCTTGTTTATAATGTAAATTAGAAGAATAAATTATATTTTCTAATTTATCTTCCTCAAAATCTCTTAAAAATAAATTTAATGTTTTAGCAGAAGGATAAGCATACTTTATTAAACTTTCTCTATACTTTTCATATTCTCCATAACTAAATCTGTATAATATATGTTCGTATGCTACATATAACTTAATAAAATTTTTCCAATACGCTATATTATCTTCTAGAATATTATCTCCAAAATGTATATGTGAAGAGGATGTTTCTGTAATAGAAACACTTTTATCTTTTAATATATTGCATACATCTTTAAGCATATTCCAAGTTTCTATTGTATCAGTTAAAATTGGAGAAGATATTTCATAACCATTTTCTATCGAATCTTCTTTTTTAAAAAACCAAGCATTGTAACTAGTACCTATATCGAGTGATTTTTCTTTATTATATGTTAAAATTTCATCTTCAATACTAGATGGATTTCTACTTGCAAATTCAATCTCAACACCAAAAGTAGCTTCTTTATCAATATTTAAACTATTTCTATAACTAAATTGATATAATTTGAGTAATTCTATAAGTTTTTCTATATCACTATTATTAAACTTACTAAATAATTCATTATCATCTTTATAAACAAAATTAAAAACTTCCATATTCACCTTCCTATAGCATTATATTTATTTTTTAATTATTGTCAAATAAAAATATTCATTTTCTTTATTACGTGATATAATTGTTGTGGTGGTGCGTGTTATGCATAGTGTATATTCTTATACTAAAGATGATTTTGAAGAATATTTTTTAAATATTGGCGAGAAGAAATTTAAAGCAGTACAGATATTTGATTGGCTATATAAAAAGAGAGTTACTGACTTTGA
>CALVQZ010000015.1 GCA_944358275.1 uncultured Bacilli bacterium | reverse complement strand
TATTTCTTCTTAGAGTAGTAACTCTTAATCATCTTATCATAATCATCTATACAAGAATTAATAAACTTCTCTTTGAAATGATTAGTGGATTTCTTTCTTCTAGAAACATCCATTGCATCATACTTTTTTAACTTACTATCTATATTAATAAATAATCTCATAACAGGACCATGTCCTCGCTGACAAAAAGATATATCTGACAAAAGAGTTAATATTTTTTTGCTTTCTTCTAAGCTATACTCCTCAATTTCTTTTAGTGGAATATGTATATCTTCCAGAACATCTTTAATAGCATCTACATACTTAGCATTGTTAATAAAATTTTTAATTATTATTTTCGCAATAATTTCTTTAATACCATCGTCTTCCTCACCATCAAATCGATTAAATAAGCTACTGCAATTATAACTAACTAGCTTCTTCAATTCACTAATGTTATAATCAATTACTTCTACAATACAACTTTGTAGTGATGCAATATTATAAAAATACTTCTTCATATCTTTGATAAATTGATTTAAGTTAATAATAACTTGCTTGGCTGATATAGTTTCTGGTGCTGCATCAACTTTAAAAGAAAAAGTTCTTTCATCAATCATAGATATAATATCTTGCATATTATTTCTTGAAATCAAGGTATAAAGTATCAGATCGTAATCAAATTGGTGCTCCAGTAACATATACTTCAGCAATTCTGTCTTAGTTTCAATCTTCAATAAAATCATCCTCCGCTTGTTTATATACCGTAAATATTAAAAAAAGTAAGCGCTTTTTGGAAAAATTAATCTCCCTAAACATAAAAAAATGGCAAACCTATGTTATAATGAATATAGAAGGAGGAAGCTTATGAAAAGAATATTTTACTTAGGTGTATGTTGTTTATTAGCAATTTGTGTTAGTGGATGTACAAAAACTGATGAAGTTACTACTTTAAAGAATAATAATGATATAAAAGAAGAAAAAAAAGAATATGCAACTTATAACTTTGGTGATTTGTTAAATCTTAAAGTAAGTAATGATATTACTATAAGTGGAAATGTTATTGAGAATGGTGAAGATTTTGTTGTTGTATTGCAAACTGAACCGAATGATAATCCTGTTGTTACTTGGAGTAATGTAGAGAATGAACTTTCCACTTTAAAAAACAAGTGGACTAATACTAAAGATGTTAGACTTATGAGTATTGATGTATTACTTAATAATTTAAAATTAAGTGATAACGATATTGGTAATGGATATAGTGGTTATAGAGATGAAGTAGACAATTTCTTGTATTCAGATGAAAGTTATTGGGTGACAGATAGTTCTGATGCAAAAGGAAAATGCTACGAAACAGCAGGATGTTCTTGGGCTGTGTTTAGACCTTATGTAGAAAAAGTAACGGTAGAAAACAGAATTAATCTTAGACCTATAATAGAAATTAGTAAAGAATATATTGTTGAATAGTTAGGAGGTAATAATATGGCTTTAATTAAATGTCCAGAATGTAAAAAAGAAATTAGCGATACAGTTAAGAAATGTCCACATTGTGGATTCAATCTAAAAAAAGACAAGATAAAAAATGATGTAAATATAGTCAAAAATAAAGTAATAAATAAAGTTGGAAAGAAAGTACTAGTAATTAGTGGCATTTCACTTGCTATATTGGTGGTTATTATAGGGATAATTTTATTTATTACTACAGCAGTTTCAAGAAAAGAAAAGAAAATGATTAAGTATTTAGAAAGCGTTGGATTTAGCTGTAGAACAAGTGAATATGGTCAATCTTGTTTAAAATTTAATAATGGTATTTCTAAAACAATGTTTGTAGAAGATGGATTTTCTATAAGCTATGAAGTAGAAAGTAACAATGAATATAAAATAGTTATTCGTGCTGTGTATTATTCTGAAGGTCATTATGGTTGGCAGTCAAAAGCAGTACAAGTTAAAGATGAATATTATAATGAAACTTGTTTTATAGTACCTGAGCGATTTGAAGATACTCCTACCTCATTTAGAGGAGAAAATAATCATTTTGAAATTGGAGATAAAACAAAAGGCGATTATAATTGTGAATATGATTTTTCAAGCAAAGTAGATGAAGCTTTAAGAGAATTTGAAAGTTATTTTTCAGGAGCAGGAATTGAATTAGGAAAGTAGGAGAAATTTATGAAAAAAATATTTAGTTTAGTTTTATGTGGATTGCTAATGTTATCTATTACTGGATGTGGTAATAATGATTCTATATCAGACAGAAATGATAATAGTTCATCAAATAATGATAATATGCAAGAAAATGTTAATAATGAATCGAACAATCAACAATCTAATGAAACATACGATAAAATTATACATTGTGATATACCTACTGGTACTGCAGGTACTCGTGCTGATGAAGCTAAGGGATCATACTTTGAATATTATATTAAAGACAATAAAATAGTTAAATATGAAAGATTTAGAGTTTTAACAAGTGAATATGCAAATAGAATTGATGAATATATTACTCATTTAAAAAATAACGGTTGGAAACAAATTGATAAAGTTGGAAACAATATTAAAATAACCGTTGAATATCCACAAGATGCACCAGAGGACAACAATCCTCTTAACATTCAAATAGATGAAGTAGAACAATATCCAAGTAATTATACTTATTGCTATATTAAATAAAAATAAAGAAGTGGTAAAAATGGCAAATACATATACATTAGAAAAAGAGATAACATTAGCTAAACCAGCTAAAGATTATTTAGAAAAGGATTTTGAAGGACTAATAGAATCTTTCTTAAAATACTTAAATGATGAAAGTATAGAAATATACAATGAGGACTCTCTAAAGTTTGAACTAGGTACATTCTTAAGAATTGTATTAAAAGACTATCATGTTTGCTTTGAAAAGAATGTAAGTTGCTTTAGTTTAGATGCAAAGACAATAAAACATGAAATAGATATAACAATTTATCCTAAAGAGAAAAATTCAGACGGTGTGAATTATAAAACAATTAAACAAATCGGACC
>CALVQZ010000014.1 GCA_944358275.1 uncultured Bacilli bacterium | reverse complement strand
AGTCCATTTTCAATTTTGATTCTTTCAGATAAAGTTAAATGTTTATTATAGTTTGATATAGTAGCCATATCAATCATACCTCCTTCGAATGGGCGATATATCGATACATATTATATATATTTTTTTTAATATGTAAATTGCATAACTAACTGAAACATTACTAATTTTAGTGTTGCAGTTAACTTTTCAATTAACATTTATCATATTTTTTTAATATATGCATTCTTATTTTATATTATTTATGATAATATACTTGATAGAGGTGTTGTATGAGAATTGATAAAATAAATTATTATCTTGATGTTACTGAAGCTACATTGCAAAGAAGTACATGTTTAAGAAGAAATTTTGGTGCGATTATAGTTAAAAATGATGAAATAATATCAACAGGTTATAATGGTGCGCCAAGAGGAAGAAAAAATTGTACTGACTTAGGTTATTGCATGAGAGAAAAATTAAATATTCCAAGAGGAGAAAGATATGAACTTTGTAGAAGTGTTCATGGTGAACAAAATGCGATTATAAGTGCGGCTAGAAAGGATATGATTGGAGCATCTTTATTTTTAGTTGGTAAAAATTATACTGATAAGAAGTATGTTAAAGATGCTAGACCTTGTTCTATGTGTAAAAGAGTTATTATAAATTCTGGAATTGAAAAGATATATATAAGAAATACGAAGACTAAATATACTGTTATAGATGTTAAAGAATATATTGATAATGATGAATCTTTAGAAGGAACTCTTGGATACTGATGAATGTAATTGGAATAATTGCCGAATATAATCCATTTCATAATGGACATATTTATCAAATAAATAAGATTAAAGAAATATTTGAAGATTCTTTAGTAATAGTATTATTAAATGGTAATTTTACAGAACGAGGGGATGTTTCTGTTATAAATAAATGGGATAAAGCTAAGATATTGTTAGATCATAATGTTGACTTAGTTATAGAGATGCCTACTTTTTATGGTATTAGTAATGCTGATATTTTTGCTATGGGTTCAGTTAAATTACTTAATGAGTTAAAAATAGACTCTTTAGTGTTTGGTATTGAAAAAGATGATATAAAAGAATTAGAAATAGCAGCAAAATGTAAGTGTTCCATAGAATATAGTAGAATTTTAAAAGAAGAGCTTAATAAAGGATATTCTTATCCAAAAGCATCTTTTCTTGCAATAGAAAAGTTAACAAATATTAAAATAAATTCTCCTAATGATATACTTGCATTATCTTATATTTATGAAATATATAAGAATAATTATAATATATCTTTTTATGGTATAAAAAGAACTACTGATTATCATTCTTTAGAGTTAGATGATGTTAGTAGTGCTTCTGCTATTAGAAATGCGATTAAAAATAACATAAGTATTGATAAAGTAGTCCCTAGTAATGTTTTACAATATATAAATAATATCTCTATTGATGATTATTTTGATTTAATAAAATATAAAATTATATCTACTGATGATTTAACTATATATCATGATGTTAAAGAAGGAATAGATAATAGAATAAAAAAATATATTTATGAAAGTAATGCTTTAGAAGAACTTATTAGTAAAGTTAAGATGAAAAGATTTACTTATAATAGAATTAAAAGAATATTATTATATATTCTTCTTGATATAAAAAAAGATATAACTATAAATGATTATATTAGACCTCTTGCTTTTAATAATAGGGGTAAAAATTATTTAAAGAGTATAAAAAAAGAATTATCTATTCCTTTAGTGTCTAATTACTCAGATAATAAAGATTTACTTAGTTTAGAATTTAAAGTTAATTCTATATATTCTTTAAAGATGAAAGATACTAATGAAAGTGTTAGAAATGAGTTTAATAAACCAATAAAAAAATAGAACTATTACATTCTATTTATACTGTTAAAGAGTGTTTTAACAGTTTTTTTATTAAAATTGTTTATTCATCGCTTTCATCATCTGGTTAATTTGTTTTTGACTAGGAGTACGCCCCATTTGTTGCATCATAATCTTTATCATTTGTTCATTTATAGGTGGATTTTGTTTAAAATATTTTTTCATATATGTTTTTGCTACAAAGAACCCTATAATGATACCTGCTATTAACCCAAATAATATTTTTAATATATCAAATAATAAATCCATAATTTATAACCTCCTACATAATTGTACTAAAAAATATATGATTATACAATAGTTTGAAAGTTTATTTTATTTACCCAAAAGAAATCTTGATTTTCAAAATCACATACGAATATGTTTTCATTATATTCTTTTATAGAATTAAAGAATGGCGAAAAATCATTATTTGTTTTTATTCTAATATGTGAATTAAATACTTTTAAGAATGTAATTTCTTCTGAATATAAATTTTTAATCATATGACCATCATCTAATCTAGAATATTCTAATTCATCAAAATGCCTTTTATATATAAATTTATCTATTTTTCTTGACCCAAATGGTTTTGTTACTTGTTCTAATAATCTATACCCTAATACTATATCATTGTTTTTTAACCTATATATTTGTTCTAAAATTTTATACAATGAATATGGTTTTTTACTATAAAAATGCATTAAGGAATCTTTAATTATAAATGCGTAATATGTTCTCATAATTCACCTCATTTTTATAATAATGAATTATGAAGTCTCATATTGTCGAATATTATTTTAATAAATCTATTATATAATTTTTTACACTTTCATAATCTAATTCATAATATTCTAATATTTCTTTTTCAGTACCACTTTTTCCAAAATTATTTATATTTATCAAATACTTTTCATCTTTTACATATCTATACCAATCACTACTAGATGCATATTCTAATGCGAATATATTGTTATTTATAGGAAGTACGCTTTCTTTATATTCTTCATCATTTTTTTCATAAAGTGACATACATGGCATACTTACTACTCTTATATTTATGTCATATTGTTCTAATTCTTCACTTATTTTTATAGCTAATCCTACTTCACTACCTGTTGCAATTATTATACCATCTAAATTATCTTTTTCTTTTTTTACTATATATGCTCCTTTTTTTACTGAGTAAGGATTACTATTTTCAAGTTGTAGAGTTGAATTTCTTGAAAGTACAAGTGCACTTGGTGTAGATAAAGTTAATATTTCATTCCAACACCCTAGTAATTCTTTAGTATCTGCTGGTCTAAAAACATTTAAGTTAGGTATATTTCTAAGCATAGAAAGTTGTTCTATAGGTTGATGAGTAGCTCCATCACTACCTATATTTATAGAGTCATGTGTAAATATATAAGTAACAGGTAATTTCATAAGTGCACTCATTCTTATTGCTGGTTTTAAATAATCAGCAAACGATAAGAATGTAGATGAAAAACATCTTATATTACACGATGCTATACCATTAGAAATAGCACCCATTGCATGTTCTCTTACGCCATAATTTATATTCTTTCCTGAATAATTATCTTTATTAAATACTCCTTCATTCTTTAGATATGTTTTAGTAGATGATGACACATCAGCAGCACCACCCATAAAATATTGTAAATGATTGCTTATTTCATTCATTATTTTTCCATTTATAACTCTAAGTGGTTCATTTACATCTAAATCATATTTTAGTGCCGATACATCTATATTTTCATCTATATTTTTTATTTCATGCTTCCTTTTGCATCTATTTTTTAAATAATATCTAAATTCATAAACTAAGTTCATATCTATATCAAAAGGAATACTAGAAAGATTTAATTTATTTTTTATATTATATATATCTTCTTTTGTAAGTGGTGTTCCATGTACTTTGTTAGTTCCTTCGTTTATTGAATCTTTTCCAATTATGGTCTTTATTTCTATGATAGTAGGTTTATCACTTATTTTTGCATTATTTATTGCATTATCTATCTTTTCTATATCTATTCCATCATCTACTTTTATATAATTCCAGTTGATTGCTTCAAATCTTTTTTTAATATCTTCATTAAATGTAATATTAGTATTTCCATCTAAAGATACATCGTTTGAATCATATAAAATTATTAGTTTATTTAGATTAAGACTTCCTGCAAGAGAAGTTGCTTCATAGCTTATTCCTTCCATTAAATCTCCATCACCACACATTACATATGTGTAATAATCTATATCTTTATTTAATGCATTATAATATCTTTCTGCAATAGCCATACCAACAGCATTTGCTATTCCTTGACCTAGTGGTCCTGTTGAAATATCTACTCCTTTAGTTTCAATTTCTGGGTGCCCTGGAGTATTAGAGTTTATTCTTCTAAAACATTTTAAATCTTCTAAAGATAAATATCCAACATAAAAAAGCATACTATAAAGAAGAGATGAAGCATGTCCTCCTGATAATACAAATCTATCTCTATTTATCCATTTATCATCATCTAAATCTATATTTAGATGATTTTTATATAATGTATAAATTATAGGTGCTGCTCCTAAAGCAACACCTGGATGTCCACTGCTTGCATTATTTATCATATCGATAGATAAACATTTAATACTATTTATTATTTTATAATCTTGCATAATTCACCCTCTATTCTTTATTTATAATTTTATCTCTTGTATAAACGCTTACTCCTTCTTTCATATAAACTTCAAATACAGTATCATCAGAAACTTTAATAAAACATAATCCTTCAATTACTAAATCTTCATCACTATCTACATGTATTTTAGTTAGTTTTAAATCTTTATACTTATCATTTTTATCAAAATTAACATGTTCTATATCTATATTGTTTGATATATAAATAGATATGTTACTTTTATCAAGTACATTTATTCTACCTATATCTTCAAGTATTAAAGCACATTTTTCTTTTATTTGATATATTCTAGGTTTAATCTCATGTTTTATATTTATTCTTTTTACTACATCTTCAGGTAGATAATTAACTACATCTCCTTCATTTATAATACCTGGTGTATCTAAAAGTGTTAATTCATCGTTTATTTTGATTGAAATAACATTTAATGTAGTAGAAGGCATACAGCTAGTAACTATAAAGTTTTTATTATCTGTATAGTTTTTTATCATCTTATTTATAAATGTAGATTTTCCTGAGTTAGAATTACCCATAACATAGACACTATTACTTTCTTTATATTTCATTATTAAATCAAATAATTCATCCATGTGATAATTTTTATCACTACTTATAGCAATAACTTCTTTATATCTAGGATATTTTTTCTTGAAATATGAAATTAGTCTTTCTTCATTTATACTTTTTGGAAGTATATCTATTTTTGATAAAACTAGTATAGAAGGAGAAAACACTTTAGAATAAATATATTCTATGTTTCCTAAATTAAATATATCTACTATGTGTAAAACTAATTCATTCATTCTAAATATGTCTTTTATAATACCTTTGTAATAAGAATTAGATTTATTAGATACTCTATATTCACCGTAATTTTTTAATCTAAAGCATCTTTTACACATAATAGTAGTATCAATCATATCAGGATTAACATATCCATCTTCAAAATAATCATCACACTGTAATTGTACTCCACATCCAATACAAAATTTAGTCATAGTATTTACCTCTTTCAAAAATATTTTTCTTCTCTAATTTTTTTATTACCATATTTTCAAAAACTCTATTTATCTTTGTTGTAAATACTTCTTTACTATTTATAGGCTTTACTAGTACAGTAAATATTCCTACTCTATTTCCTCCATAAATATCAGTAATAAGTTGATCTCCTATTATTGCAATTTCACTTTGACTATACTCATATTCTTTTATTATCTTTTTAAATTTAGTAGATAATGGCTTTTTAGATGATGCAGAGCAATCAACTTCTAAAGCATTTTTAAATGGAGTAAGTCTTTTTTTATTTGAATTTGAAAATATTATTACTTTAAAACCCATATCTTTTAATTTTTCAATAAAATCTTTTAATTTTCTAGTTGGTTTTTTTCTATAATAAGGAACTAATGTATTATCTAAATCAAATAATATACACTTAATTCCACACGATTTTAACTTTTTATAATCTATATCATATATATCTTTAAAATACATATCTGGTTTAAATAACTCTATCACAACTTCACCTCGTTACAATA
>CALVQZ010000013.1 GCA_944358275.1 uncultured Bacilli bacterium | reverse complement strand
AAAAAATATAATGTTCAAAACTTTATATATCAAAATTATTTTATTATTTGTTTCTACTAGTAATAGTTATTTTTATTTTTTAATAAATATTGGACAAATTATTGTATGAAGAACAAATGTTTGGCATAATGCTTTTGGAACATTTGATAGTTGGGTGCTACCTCTTATTTATAGATAGGAGGTGATGTTTGTGAGTAAGAAAGATTTTTTAGTCTTTACTTTAATCATTATCATCTTTTTACAAATTACATTACTTTTTGTAATTTTAAAATAAAAAAATGCACCTAACTCAACTTTGATTTAGGTGCTTACAAAAAACTATATGGCAACACTCAACACGAAGATATTAAGTGCTCCTTTTTTAGTATATGAAGATTTCTTCTTTATATACATCATATCATAAAAATTGTACTTTGACAAGGGATAGTGTCTATTATAGATTTTAAAACTTTTTTCAATCTTGTTTTTTTACAACAATTACTATATTTTTATTATATTTTCTTCTTTATATACTAAATATTATGCTAATTATTTAATATAATATATATTCATTACAAATAAATTATAAGTTAAATATTTATATGTAGAATAATGCGTGCTATAATATGAACAATGAGGTGATACTATCGTTTATTTAAGAGAATTTACTTTATTAGATGAAAATCGTGAAGCGCAAGTCTTAGGAAAAGATAAAAGGAATATTTATAATAATTATTATCCTTTAGGCATATTTTCACAAAAACAATTTAAAAATATAACATATGATAAAATAACTATATTTTATGGTGGGAATGGTAGTGGGAAAACTACATTACTTAATATAATTTCAGAAAAAATTAAATCTATAAGAAAGAATAAAATTGATAAAGGAACATTATTTTATATATATTCAAGTTTATGTGAATATGAAATGTCATATGAAGAACCTATTGAAATTAAAACTATAACAAGTGATGATATTTTTGATTATCTTCTTGATATAAGATCAATAAATTCTAATGTAAATAGAAGAAAAGAAGCTTTAAGTAGAGAATTTTTAAATAATAAATTTAATAGTACTTCTAATTCATATGATAGTTATGAACAAATAAAAGATGCATATGATTCTAAAACAAAAACATTATCGAGATATGTAAGAGATAGATTGGGAAATAATAATATAATTGAACAATCAAATGGTGAATCTGCACTTATGTTTTGGGAAAAAGAAATAAAAGAAGATAGTATATATATTTTAGATGAACCTGAAAATAGTTTATCTGCTGAAAATCAAATAAAACTTAAAAAGTTTATAGAAGATTCTGCTAGATTTTATAATTGTCAATTTATAATATCTACTCATTCTCCATTTTTATTAAATCTTTTAGAAGCTAAAATTTATGATTTAGATTCAAACCCTGTGATTAGTAAAAAATGGACAGAATTAGAAAATATTAGAGTATATTATAGTTTTTTTAAAGAACATGAAGACGAGTTTAAATGCTAAAAAAATCAAGATTAACTTGATTTTTTATAATAAATACCATAATTTTTTATCATCTTTTCTTACTTCTTTTATTATTCCTCCACCAATACACTTTTCACCTACATAAAACACACATGCTTGTCCTGGTGTTACCGCTTTTACATCTTTATATCTTACTAATAATTCATTGTTATCTAAGTATTTTATACTTACATCATTATCTTTTTGTCTATATCTAAATTTTGCTGTACATTCTTTTGGTCTTAATTCACAGTTAAAATTAACATCTTCTACTATACAACTATCTGAGTATAAATATTTATTATTTTCTCCCATTGCTACATAAAGTATATTATCTTTTAAATTTTTACCAACTACAAAAAGTTTTTCTTCAGTACCTCCAATATCTAGTCCCCTTCTCTGCCCAATTGTATAATACATAAGTCCAATATGCTCCCCTACTTTTTCTTTTGTATCTATATTTATAATATCTCCTTTTGTATTAGGCAAATAATTTTTTAAAAATTCTTTAAAGTTTCTCTCCCCAATAAAGCATATACCTGTAGAATCTTTTTTTAAAGCAGTAGATAGTTTTAGTTCTTTTGCAATTTTTCTAACTTCTTCTTTATTTATATTTCCTATAGGAAATAATACATTTTCTAATTGCTTTTCGTCAAGTTGTGATAAGAAGTATGTTTGGTCTTTATTATCATCTATTCCTCTTAACAAATATTTTCCTTCTTTTCTAGCATAGTGTCCTGTTGCAATAGCTTCTGCTCCTAATCTTTTAGCTTCTTTTATAAATAAGTCAAATTTTATATATTTATTACACATTATATCTGGATTTGGAGTTCTACCTTTTTTTAATTCATCAAGGAAATATGTAAATACATAGTCCCAATATTCTTTTACAAAATCTATTCTATATAAAGGTATATTTAATTTATCACATACATCCTTTGCATCGTTATAATCTTGTTCTTGGGGACATATATTATTGTTTAATGTAGGATTTCCCATTATATCATTATTTATAGAAGCATCCCAATTTCTCATAAATAAACCGATTACTTCATGTCCTTCTTTCTTTAGAAGATATGCAGCAACTGATGAATCAACTCCCCCACTCATACCAATAACAACTTTCATAAATATCACCAATTTTATTATACATAATTTTAAAAATTAGTAAATGATTTTTATTAAGTATGGAAGTATATATGTTTCATATAATGTAGAAAGTAGTATAAATACTAATGAAATAAGTAATATAAATATATATTTTTTTAGTATTTTCATATTAAATCTTGACTTACCACTTATTACAAATATTAAATTTAAACACATTTTAAATGAATAGTAAGCCATTATAAAATAAAAAAGTAAGTTAATTATTAAATGTGGAAATATATAAACAAAACTAAAAAATATACCATCTAATCTAAAATTATATATAAGACTCGTTATTGTAAATGTAAGACTAAAACCTTTATAAAAAAGTATTGCAATTATTAAAGGTAGTCCAATTATTGAAAAGCCTAAAATCCATAATATTATAATTCCTATGTAATTATTAGTTAAGTTATTTTTTAAACTAAATGTGATTTCTTTTGCTTTAATACTATCAAAATATGTATTTATATGAGTAGTTAGTAAAGTTTTATCATCACTAGTTAGAATAGTTATAAAAAAAAGTCCAAATATAAGTGATAATAATAGTACTATTAGTAGTGAAAAATAAATGTTTTTATCTTTTTTTATGTCATAAAATATAATATCTATAATTTTGTTCATATGTTCACCTCAACAAATTATATGAACTATATTTTTGAATATTACTTGTGTATAGTATTCAATTTTCGACTACTTATTGCACAAAAAAACTAAAAAAATTATTATTAAATCTTTATGTTTAATTGTATACATGCTATAATTGTTTTGAGGTGAAATGATGAAAAAATCTAAAAAACTAATTAAAAAAATATTTGCTTGGTTTGCTCTTATACTTATGATAGGTAGTGTAGTTATTTCAATAATTACTCCACTATTATGGAGGTAGTATGAAAGAAAAGTTTAATAATAAGTATTTTAAATGGTCTTTATCAGCATTTTGTGTAATTGGTGCTAGTATATTACTTTATTTCTTTTTCTTAAGATTTAATGATTTTTTGGGTGTTTTAGGAAGAATTATGAAGATATTTAAACCACTTTTATATGGTATAGTAATTTCATTTTTATTAACTCAAGTATTTAATTTCTTTAATAGGAAGTTAACTGATTTGTTTATTTCTAAGATGAAAAATGAAAAAGATGCGAAAAAATGGGCAAAGATTTTAAGTATTGTTATTTCGTTACTAATATTGTTCTTTATATTATTTATTATACTATATATGCTAATTCCTAGTCTTGTTACAAGTATTTTATCGATCATCGAAACATGGTCTTATAATACTGAAAATATTGAATTATGGCTTAGAAATATATTAAAAGTAAGTCCTACCTTAGAGGAGATAATTCTTTCTGCTGTAAATGAGTCTTCATCATCTATTCTTGAATGGATTAGTAATGCACTTCTTCCTCAAATGAAGATGATTATGGATAGTTTTACTACAGGACTTAGTGATATGTATGTTTTTGTAAGTGACTTTGTAATTGGTATTGTGTTTTCTATTTATATATTGTCAAACAAAAATAAATTTGTTTCTCAATTAAAGAAATTTGTATATACAGTACTAAATGTTCATAGTGGAAATTCATTTTTACAAGTTTGTAGATATAGTTATAAAATATTTAATGGATTTGTTAAAGGTAAACTTCTTACATCATGTATTATTGGAGTTGCTTGTTATATTGGTATGATTATTTTAGGATTACCACATAAACTTCTTATTAGTCTTATAATTGCAATTACTAACATTATTCCTTTCTTTGGCCCTATAATCGGATGGATTCCATGTGTAATTATAATTGCAATGAACAGTCCAATAAGTGCTATTTACTTTACTATTTTGATAATTATATTACAACAAATAGAAGGAAATATATTAGAACCTAAAATAGTTGGTGATAAGACTGGTTTATCTGGATTTTGGGTATTGTTTGCAATAATTGTGTTTGGAGATTTATTTGGCTTTGTTGGTATGATATTTGGTGTTCCTTTATTTGCAATAATATATCATTTTGTAACTATTATGATAGATAAATATTTATTAAAAAAAGAATTACCTATTAACTCTGAAGCATATGAAGATTTAAAATACATAGATGAAACTACAAAAAGGCCTGTTAAAATTAAATCTACTAATTAAAAAAGGAATAAAATCCTCTTGGATTATTCCTTTTTATTTTTCCATCTCTTCTAACATATTAGTTATGTATATACCATACCCTTTTGTAGGATCATCTACAACAACATGAGTTACTGCCCCTATTATTTTTTCATCTTGTATAATTGGTGAACCACTCATTCCTTGTACTATTCCTCCTGTTATTTCAATCAAATTAGTATCAGTAATATCAAATGAAATATTTTTTATTTTAGAATTTGCATCATTTAATCTAGTAATATTTATCTCATATTCTTTTATATTATTACCATCTAACACAGTTAAAATTTTAGCTTTACCAAGCTTAATTTCATCTATTTCTGCAACTTTATATAACTTAGAATCACTTATTTCATCATAATACTTACCAAATATTCCACTTTCAGTATTTTTAATTACTGTACCATAAACTATATTCGAATAAAATTCAGCATTCTTCTCACCTGGATTTCCTTTTTGACTTTTAGTTATACCAGTTACATTTGATTTATATATTTTACCATCTTTAATTTCTATTTTAGTAAGTGTATTTTTATCAATTATAGCATGACCTAAAGCACCATACATTTTAGTAGTAGGATCTATATAAGTAAGTGTTCCTATACCATTTATCTCATCTTTTACATATAAACCTGTTTTATATACATCGTTACTATCTTTAATTAGTTTAAGATAAGTTTCGTTTGTATTATTTCCTCTAATATAAGTAATTTTTACTTTTTCTTTATTGTTTGAATTTGATATAGCACTTACCATTTCATCTATGTCATTAACATAATTATCGTTAATTTTAATTATTCTATCACCTAAATTGATATTCGCATCTTTACCAGGAGATACTCCATTAACACTATACATTCCAACAACCATTATTCCATCTGATTTAACTTGTATACCTATATTTTTACCTGATACTATAACATAATCTGAATATGCAAGTATATTATATGGTAATATACACATAATAAGTAATAAAGATAGAAATGCATTTTTAAATTTTTTTAAAAACATAATACATCTCCTTTATTTTCATAGGCTACAGTATTATTATTTACAAAAATAAAATATAATTACTTGGAATTTAATGACAAAAAAACAATAGAATTAACTATTGAAATTTAACAGAAATATACATCTTTTCTTCATATTCTTCTTGTATACTTCTAATTATGTTATTAGCAAGTTCATAACTATGTTCATTGCTTTCTACAACTACTTTTATTTGATTATTTTCAATTTTTATAAATGAATCTAAATTATATTCTTTTTTTATCTTTTCTTTTAAAGTGCTTTCTTTTCCTTTTGTTTCTTTAATTAACTGCATCTTTTCATAAGCATTATTCTTTTCTTCTAAAGTACTATCCACATTATTTAGTATCATTTTTAAATCTTCCATTTGTTGTAATCTTTCTTCATCACTCATTATTTGAAGCACAGAAAGTGAATCTTCTTCAGTCGTATTTACCACAATAGATGAAGTATCATTATCACTACTAGTTTTTAGTAAATCACTAGGCATAGTTATATAATAAACACTTAATACAAGAATAAGACTAAATAAAGTTAAAAACCATAATTTTTGTTTGTTAATCATATGTCCTCCATTTTCTATAATATTGTATTAAAAATGATAGTAAAATATTACTGAAAAAAAACACTATTTATTAGCGCTTATAATTATAAAGATTTGCACTTTTCTTTTATATTTTCATTTGTATAGTATTTGGAATCTTCTTTTATGCTTTTTAAATATTCACAATATTGTTTTAATTCTTCAAGAGATTTTTTAGTATCAAAAGTATTGCTTTTAATTATTACTTGTTCTTTAACATTATCATTTGAATATTCTTTTTGTATTTCTTTTTTAGTTTCTTCATCTTTACTCTTCTTCTTATCTTCTATTTTCTTTATAACTTTATTAAATCTAATATAGTTATATCTTTGTAGCATAAGGCAGTATAAATTCAATATTACAAGTAGTGTAGTTAATGTAAATTCTGTTATTGTACCAATTCCTTTAATTATTAACTTCACATTATCTAAACAACAAAATAAACCAAATAAATGAATTGAAGTATTTAAATATAAGTTCTTTTTCCATTTTTTAAATCATTTACATCTTTTATTTTACCCAAACTATAGTTGTTTGTATTACTATGGTATATATTTTTTATTTCTTCTTTTGATTTAGAAAAGTCAAAAAAATAAATTAAATAAAAAATATTGTATTGAAAATAATATATTTCTAAATGTTTTTACACCCAACATTTCATAGATTTGCATTTCTATGTTTTTTACTTTTTTCATAAACTAAATTCCCCCTTTTAAGTTGATATTTATTTTGTCAAATAATATTTTTTTGTCAACAAAAAAAGAAGTATCTCTACTTCCTTGATACATACTTACCATCTTTAGTTGATACTATAACAACATCACCTTCATTTATGAACAATGGAACTCTTACTACTAATCCTGTATTTAATTCTGCTTCTTTTGTTGCAGTTGTAGCAGTATTTCCTTTAATTCCAGGCTCTGTTTTAATAACTTCTAATTCAACTTTTTCAGGTAAATTTACACCCAACATTTCTGTATTATAATATAAAATATCTACTTCTAAGTTCTCAGTTAAGAATTTACTTTCTTCTTCAATTTGCGATAGAGGTAATTCAATTTGTGAATAATCATTCATATCCATAAATACATAATTATTTCCATCATTATATAAGTATTGCATTGTCTTTTTTTCTATCATTGCTTTTCCAACTTTTGTACTTGAATTAAAAGTTTGTTCTATAATTGAACCTGTTCTTAAATTTTTTAATTTCATCTTTACAAATGCAGCACCTTTACCAGGTTTAACATGTTGAAATTCTAAAATTGTGTAAATATTACCATCAACTTCGATAGTCATACCATTTTTAATATCGTTAACATTTACCATAGAAAACACCCACCTATATTAGAATTATTTCTTTTCTTTATGTTTTGTAGATTTATTACATCTAGAACAATATTTGTTTAACTCTAATCTTTCAGTATCATTTTTTTTATTTTTTACTGTTCTATAGTTTTCTTCATCACATTCAGCACATACTAAAGTAATTCTTTCTCTGTTACCAGACTTTGCCATAAAACACACTCCTTCTTTTTAACTTCTATATTATAGCAAATTATTTATAAATTTCAAAGTATTTTTTACTAATTTGTTGACTAATTCGTCTATTTATAGAAGAAAGATAGTTTCCTCCATATATGTGACTTACATCTGGTGTTACTACTACTATGCTCATTTTAGGATCATCATAAGGAGCAAACCCAGCAAAAGTTGATGAAATTGTCTCTTTATCTATTACTCCATTATTATCGCTATCAAAAAAGCTTTGTGATGTACCTGTTTTACCTGCTGGATTATATTTTATATCTATATATCCATAACCTGTACCAGTGTATCCTAAAACTGCTTTAAAACCTTCTCTTATTCTATTTATATATTTTTCATCTAAATCTACTTTATTTAAAACATATGCTTTATTATAAAGTAATATTTCATCACTTAGTTCTTTATCACTACTTTTATGAACGCTTTTTAGTAAGTTTAATTTAATTCTACTACCTTTATTTGCTATAGTATTTATATATTGAGTTAATTGTAATGGAGTGTATGTGTCGTATTGTCCTATAGAAAAGTCAAGAAGTAAACCAGGTGTATCATTTTTTCCTACTATTCCAATACTTTCATTAGGTAAATCTATACCAGTTTTTACTCCAAGTCCATATGAATTAAACATAGTTCTATATTTTTTAAATGGATCGTTATTAAATGAGAATGGTGCATTATAATAATAATTAAAGTTTGCAACTTTCATTGCAGTTTTAAACTGGTATGCATTTGATGATAATCTAAGTGCATTTATATCATCTAAATTTCCTAAACCATTTCTATTCCATGAGCATTTTAGTGGAGTATTCATAAGTTTTACACATTCATCTTTTATAACTGTTCCTATATCTATAACACCTTCTTTATATCCAACTGAAATACTAGCACCTTTAATTACAGAACCTACTGTAACTGATGAAGTTGGTAAATATGCAGTATAATCATATACTTTACCTTTGTTTAATACTTTTGCTATCATTGCTAAAATATCACCATTATTTGGGTCACTTACTATTGCAAATACTCTGTTAAAATATTCAGTATTAGGTTCTTTTTTTGTTTTAATCATTTCTTCTTCTATTATCTTTTCTGCTTCTAATTGTAGATCTATATCGATAGATAATACTAAATCATTACCTCTTTTAGCTTCTTTAACTAATTCTAGTCCATTTCCTAAGTTTTTATATACTGCTTTTTCACCCTGTAAATATTCATCATATTGTAACTCTAGACCGCTTAGCCCTACTCTATCTGTGATACTATAACCTTTATCAAGATAGTATTCTTTTAATTCTTCAGTTATACCAACTTCTATACCAGAAACATTACCAAATATTCCTCTTAAAGTATCACCATATATATATTTTCTTTCCCAACTAAGTTTTGGAATTATTCCTTTATATTTATCTAATTGTTCGTTTATAATCGCATATTCTTTATCAGTAACACTCTTTTTTATCAATTTCTCTTGATATGAATAGCCATTATTCATAAGATAATAGATGTATGCTACCTTTTTATCTATAGAAGATAGTTCTTCTTCTGTAATTCTATTCCTTTTTAAAATAAGTATATCTGAACTAGTTATTTTTCTTGCCTTTAAGCTTTCCCATTCCGATGTTTTAATTTTATCATCAGAAACATCTCTATTTATAACTAACCACAAGTCTTTAATCATACTTGTAGTAACACTTTCATAATCTAAATCTAAAACCTCACTCAACATTCTTGCAACTTCTATTTCATCATCTATACTCATACCACTTACTCTTTTATAATAAATACTTTTAATACCAACATTATCTACAAGAAGTTTATGATTTCTATCATAAATTCTACCACGAGGAGCACTTTCACCTTCAATTTCTGAATAAACTAGATAATTTAAATTTTCTTCATACTTTTTATTATCTATAATCATTATAAAAAATAATCTAATAAACATAATAGAAAATGATATTATCACGATTATTTTTAATATATCAAATCTTAAATTTTTATTCTTAATAATATCACCTCACATTATTATTTTTGTTAATATTATTAAGTTTATACATATAATTAAATAGAGGTGAAATTATGTATACAAATATAATTAAGAAATATGTAGATGCACTTAAAAAAAGTGATATAGTAGAATTTGCAAGAAAACAAAATGTAAAACTTAGTAATATTGAATTAGATACTATATATGAAGTAATAAAAACAAGATGGGAAGAAATATATACGAATGGACTTAAAGTAATTGAAGAATATAAAAATAAATTAAGTAGTGCGACTTATAAAGTAGTAGTAGATTTATATAAAGATACAGAAAAGAAGTTTTTAAAAAAATAATTCATAATAAAAAGAGAAATCTATATAGTTAGACTTCTCTTTTTAATTTATGACTATCTATCTGAGATTTATTTACATTTTATTGAAATAAAAAATAGGAACTCTATTCTTTATAGAATTTCTATTTTTTTCTATAATTTTTAAAAGTCAATTGTAAGCATCATACATTTTATTTAAAGTCTGGATAATAAGTAAATTCCATTATTTCATCTTTTGTTGGGTGTTTAAATTTAAGTTTATATGCCCATAAATGTATCTGTATACCACTTTTATCTATTCCATATTTTTGATCTCCATATATTGGATATCCATGATGTGATAATTGTACTCTTATTTGATGGTGTCTTCCTGTTATTAAGTTAATATCTATAAGTGACATATTTTTTCTATACTCTATTAAATTATATTCTAATATAGATTCTTTACCTTTTTCATCTACATAAGAAGTATTAGTCTTTTCATCTTTTAACAATTTATCTTTCAATACTTCTTTTTCTTTTGCCTTATTGTGTACAAGTGCCATATATCTTTTTTCTACTTTTTTTAGTCTAATTTCATTAGATAATCTAGATGCTGCTTTACTAGTTTTTGCAAAAACCATTACACCACCTACAGGTCTATCTAATCTATGAACAAGCCCAAGATATACATTACCTTTTTTTTCGTACTTTTCTTTTAAATATTTTTTTATAATTGTAAGCATATCTAAATCATTACTTGAATCTGCTTGTACTGGAATATTATATTCTTTTACTACGACTATGATGTGATTATCTTCATAAAGTACTTTAATCATTAGATTCCCATCTAGCATATACACCACAAGGAAGTGTTATGTCACTGCTTTTTAAAGGAAGAGCTATTTCGTCATCTGTTATAGTGCCTTTTTCTTTTATTATCATTTTTAAGATCGTTTTTAAGATGGAAGAGGAAAGTGAAGAAGTATAAGAATTGATTATAAAGAACAAGGGTTTATCTGAAAGTAGTTTACTGCATAATGAAACTAGGTTATATAAATCTTTTTCAATATCCCAAACTTCACCATTTGTACCTCTTCCATAACTAGGTGGATCCATCACAATCGCATCATATTTATTTCCTCTTCTTATTTCTCTTTCTACAAACTTTACAACATCGTCAACTATATATCTAACAGGCCTATCTTGTAAATTAGATGAAATTACATTTTCTTTAGCCCAAGCTACCATACCTTTTGACGAATCAACGTGACATACTGATGCACCTGCATAAAGACATGCAACAGTTGCACCACCTGTATATGCAAATAAATTCAATACTTTAATACTTCTATTAGCATTCCTAATCTTTTCTATCATATAGTCCCAATTAACTGCTTGTTCAGGAAAAAGCCCTGTATGTTTAAATCCCATTGGTTTTATATTAAAAGTTAAATCTTTATACCTAACTTGCCAGTTATCTTTTAACTTTCTTTTGTATTCCCAATGTCCACCACCTTTATTACTTCTATGATATATTGCATCATAATCATTAAAATTACTAGGAGATGTCCATATTATTTGTGGGTCAGGTCTAACTAAAACATACTCACCCCATCTTTCTTTTTTCATCCCATTTTTCATCTCTAACAATTCATAATCTTTCCAATTATTTGCTACTTTCATTTAATCACCTATTTCTTCTAATCTAACACTTACTAATTTAGATACTCCAGACTCTTGCATTGTTATTCCATATAATACTTTTGCATATTCCATAGTCTTCTTCTTATGAGTAATAATAATAAATTGTGTAGAGTCTTCTATCCTTTTTATATATTTACCAAATATATCTACATTCGCTTCATCAAGAGGTGCTTCTACTTCATCTAATATACAAAAAGGTACAGGTTTAACTCTTAATATTGCAAATAATAAAGATATTGCAGTAAGAGCTTTCTCACCACCACTAAGTAAACTTATTGATGTTAGTTTTTTACCTGGAGGAAGTGCGACTATATCTATACCTGTTTCTAACATATTATCAGGATTTGTAAGTTTTAAATAAGCATCTCCTCCATTAAATAACTCTTTAAATACACACCTAAATTCTTTTTCAATTGCGTTAAATGTTTCACTAAACTCATGTGCCATTACAGAATCCATCTCTTTTATTATATCTAATAAAGTATTTTCTGCTTTAAATAAATCATTCTTTTGATTATTTAAAAATTCATATCTATTTTTAATCCTCTCATACTCATCTATTGCACCTAAATTTACTATACCTAACTCTTTTATTATATTTTTTAGTTCATTAACTTTCATTCTAGCTTCATCAATAGGCATTGATAAAACATAATCTCTTTTAGCCTTCTCATAAGTAATATTATAGTCTTCTCTTATTGTATTAAGAAGAGTATCTAATTTTACATCTATCTTTCCAACTTTAATTTCTAATTCTTTTATTTCATTTTGCTTCTTATAGTATTCACTACTAGATGTTTTAAAATCATGCTCCAAAATGCTTATTTCATCTTCTTTTTCTTTAATAGATATATTTAATCTATTTATATCACTAACAATAGTATCTTTAATCTTAACTGTTTCATAATATTTATTTATGATATTCTCTTCATCACTACTTAAACTATTATTTAATGTACTATCTATACTAGATATATTATTTTTAATACTATTAAGTTTTTCGTTAAATAAATTTAATTCATTAGTCTTTATATTCAAAATTTCAGAGTTATATATAACTTTTCTATTAACTCCATCTTTTTTAATACTAACGCTTTCTATTTGCTCTTTATTATTTTTAATACTAATATCTAACTCATCTAAACGACTATTTAATTTATTCTTTTCTATAAACAACTTATCAAGTTCCATTTTATCTAAAATAACACTAGTATTTTTCTTGTTAATTCCACCTGTTAAACTACCACCAACATGGATAATTTCACCATCTAAAGTAACAATTCTATACCTATGATTTATTTTTTTACTTACAATACTTGCAGTATCCATATTATCTACTACTATAATATTACCAAGTTGATTTAAAATAATATTTTTATATTTGTCGTTATAATTTACTAAATTGCATGCTATATCAATAAAACCATCAATATTCTTAATAGCATTTAAAGTAATTTCATCAATTCTTTTTGCTTCTATTACATTTAAAGGAAAGAATGTAACTCTACCTAACTTATTATCTTTTAAATATTCAATCGCACTTTTCGCATCTTTTTCTAATTCAGTTATTACATAAGTAATACTATAACCTAGTGCTGTATCTATCGCATTTACATACTTATTTGGAATATCTATAATATTACCTAAAGTATCACAAACACCTTTTAATTTAGGATTATTAAGCACACTTTTTACGGCATAAGGATATTTATCATTGTTATCTATAGAATTTTCTAAAGTAACAATTCTATACTCATTATTTGTAAGCATCTTTGTTTTAAGGTTATATTCACTAAACAATTTTGCTTTATCTATTTCTAAATTATTTAACTCATTAGAATATTTAGATAATAATATATTCGCCTCTTCCATCTCTTTATTTATAATATCTATTTCTTTATTCAATAAAGAAATAGAATTATTACACTTTAATTCTTCTTCTTTTAAACTAAGCATATTATTATGAAGTTTAATATCCTCTACTTCATATTTTTTTCTTTCAGAAATTAAAATCTTTTCTCCATTTAATCTTTCTACTTCTTTAGTAATATTTATAAGTTTATTTTGTTTTTCATATAACTTGTTATTTAAATTTGATAATTCAATCTTTTTCTTAGATAACTCAACATCATAAATATTATTAGATTTAGATAAATCAAGAATATTGTTATTAAGTAATTCCATTTTATTTTTTAATTCATTATATTCATTATTAAGATTTTCTAAATCAGTAACTATTAAAGATATTTCTACATCTTCTAATTCTTTTTTTGCATTTAAATACTTAGTAGCTTTTTCACATTGTTCTTTTAAAGGTGTTACTTGCATTTCAAGTTCATTTATTATATCGTTTACTCTATCAATATTTTCATGAGTTCTTGCTAATTTTTTTTCAGCTTCTTCTTTTCTTTTTTTATATTTAAGTACACCTGATGCACTCTCAAATATTATTCTTCTATCTTCTGGTTTACTACTTAAAACATTTGCAATATCTCCTTGAGATATAATAGAAAAAGATTCTTTTGTACTTCTGCTATCCATAAGAAGCTCATTTATATCTTTAAGTCTTACTTTTTCATTATTTATATAATATTCATTTTCACCACTTCTATATATTGTTCTTTTAATAGATACTTCAGTAAAATCAATTTTTAAAGAATGATCAGAATTATCAAATACGAGTGCTACTGAAGCACTATTAGAAGAATTACGAGATTTGCTACCTGAAAATATAACATCACTCATACCCCCTTCTCCACGAAGAGACTTAACTGACTGCTCACCTAAAACCCAACGAACAGCATCCACGATATTACTTTTACCACTTCCATTTGGTCCAACAATACCAGTAATACCTTGTTCTAATTCTATATTGATTCTATCTGCAAAAGATTTAAATCCACTAATTCTAATTTGTTTTAAATACATCCCTTCACCTTCTAACATTAGAATTATACTATAAAACTAGGCTTTCTACAAGAAATAAATAGGAGAATAACGACCATTAAGTTATTATTTATTGTAGTCAATCTAAAGAAAAACTCACAAAATTTTGTGAGTCTTTCATAAAAAGGAGTTGAGAGCAAACTCTTAACGAATAAAAATATTGTAATAAAAAAATCAAAAAAATGTAATACTAATAAATCGTAATACAATAATATTAGCAAGTTAAATATAACATAAATATGATTGATATGCAAATGTTTTTTATAAAAAAATGTAAAAATTTACAAATTTTTACAACCAAATACATTCTATTTATAACACTAATTTATTATAAAAAAATACTACGCATAATATGAATATTCCAAGTTTAAAAAACATTTCTAAAAAAATAACTAAAGACCACTTATAAATGGTCTAAATTATTTACTTGCTTTTTTTCTAAGCGCGTCTTTTGCAGCGTTTTGTTCTGCTTCTTTTTTTGTTTTACCTACTCCTTTACCATAAACGATATTTCCTACAATTACATTTACTTCGAATTCTTTATCGTGTGATGGCCCTGTCTCTTTTGTTAGTACGTATTCTAAAGATTTTTTATCAGTTTGTACTAGTTCTTGTAATTCTGATTTATAATCGTTAAATATTTCTTCATTTTTATTTATGGATTTTATAACAGTATTTAAAACAAATTCTTTTGCCTTTTCTATTCCTTGATCTAGATATAATGCTCCTATAAATGCTTCAAAACAATCTGCTAAAATTGCTTTTTTTTCTCTTCCTCCAGTTAATTCTTCACCTTTTCCTAATCTAAGATATTCATTAAAATTACAATTTAATGAGTATTCACAAAGTGCATCTTCACAAACATGCGATGCTCTTATTTTAGTCATTTCTCCTTCAAATAAGTGTCTATTCTTATATAAATATTCACTTACTATGAAATCTAGAACTTTATCTCCTAAAAATTCTAATCTTTCGTAACTTTCTGCATTTTTATTCTCATTACAATATGATGAATGTGTAAATGCTGTATTAAATAATCCTATATCATTTGCTACTACATTTAAATCTTCTAATATTTTCATTTTTCTATCACCATACTTATTATATAACAAATTTTTATATTTTGTTTTACAAAAATTGCATTTTGTAATAAAATATAGTTGGTGGTACTATGAGATATTTGCTTATTGGACTTATTAAAATATATCAACTTATACCAGGACCATGGCATAATATGTGTAGATATACACCAACTTGTTCAAATTATTCTATAGAAGCATTAAAAAGATTTGGTGCTTTTAAAGGAAGTATATTGTCTATTAAAAGAATATTAAGGTGTGCCCCATGGGGTGGTATGGGATACGATCCTGTGCCGGAAAAGGAGAAATGATGAAAAAAATTATTGCTTATCTATTTGTTTTATGTTCAATATTTTTATTGACAGGATGTAAAAAGGATAGTATGGATGATATAAGTATATATACTACTACATATCCTATTGAATATATTACTAATAAACTATATGGTGAAAATAGTAATATAAATAGTATTTACCCAAATGAAATAATTGATTTATCTGATAAACTTATTAAAGATTATAGTAATGCTGATTTATTTGTTTATAATGGATTAAGT
Source organism: uncultured Bacilli bacterium (assembly GCA_944358275.1). Taxonomy (GTDB): domain Bacteria; phylum Bacillota_I; class Bacilli_A; order RF39; family UBA660; genus CAG-1193. The sequence continues at coordinate 5,572 of CALVQZ010000013.1, read as the reverse complement.
GAAGAGAAAAATTATGCTGTAAAGATGCTTAATAATAACAAGAATTTAATGATAGTAGATGCTACTATGGGAATGGAATATGAATATGGGCTTCCTGAGTTGTGGCTAAATCCTTCTAATTTTTTAATGCTTTGTTTAAATATTAAAAATGGTATGAAAGAATATATAGATAATTCTGTACTTAGAAAACAAATAGATACAAATTATGAAGAGTTAAAATTAAGTATATCTGAACTTGATGCAGAAATTAAATTACTAGTAGAAAACGCTGATGACAATCATATTTTAGTATCTAATAATGTATTTAAATTTTTAGAAAAATATGATGTTAAAGTACTTTCTGTAGATAATAGTGATGAAGTAAAAGAAGAGACACTTAATGAGATAAAAAAACAAGTTGAAAATGATAATATCAATTATATAATTATGTTTAATGAAGATGTATTATCTGATGATATTGAGGACTTTTTAACAGAGAATAATATTGAAAAATTATATTTTGATTCTCTTACTACTTTATCTAGTGATAATAAAAATTTAGGAAAAGATTATATATCTATTATGCTTGAAAATTTAGAAGTTTTAAAACAAGAATTATATGTAGAAAAATAGACCTTTTAAAGGCCTATTTTTATTTATTAACTATTTTTATATTTCCACATTTACCTTTTGCAAATGTACATTTATTTTCTTCTCCTTCTTTTGTTATTAGCACCCAATCAAATATATTATTTGATGTATTATGAATTACTGATAAATTAGGATTAGAAACTATATTTCTTTCAAATGCTCCATTTCCTATTTTTTCTATACTATTAGGTAGTTTTATGCTTGTTATATTATTATAGATAAAAGCATTACTTCCTATCATTTTTATATTTGTATTTGATAAATCTAATTCTTCACTTATATTATTATATGAAAATGCACTATTGTTTATAGATGTAATATTATTTGGAAGTATTATATTCGATATTTGATTTTCTGAAAATACCTCTAGTTCTATTGTATTTAAATTAGTTAAATTGCTTAAATCTAATACTCCTGTTATTTGATTGCCTGCAAATGCGGTACAACCAATTTGTTTTATAGAAGAAGAGAATAATATATTTTCTATTTTATTACTTGAAAATGAAAACTCACCAATGCTTTCTATATTAGTATTAGAAAAGTCTAAAACTCCACTTATTTCATTTTCTGAAAATGCATATCCTTGTATTTTTTTTATATTGTTAGGTAGTTTTAATTCAGTAATTTTATTATCTGCAAATGCAAAATATCCAATAGTTTCTAATGAACTCACATTACTTAAATCTAATAAACCGCTTATTGTTGTATCAATTGATTCACTTTCTCCTCTAAATGCATTATTACCAATATATCTAATAGTATTAGGTAGTTTAATACTTTTTATGTTCTTTCCTAAAAATGCACTTTCTCCAATTCCTTCTACAGAAACACCATTTAACTCACTTGGTATTATTATATTGCTTCCACATCTGTCGTCATATCCTGTTATTTCAACATATTTTCCATCTTCTTTATCTTTTATACTATAAGTGTAACAAGTAATATGAATATCCTTTGGAATACATACATTATTTATGCTGCCTTTTATTACATTATTTTCTATTAAATCCTTTTTAGAAAAACCTTTATTTAATAAATATTCAATGTTATCAGAAAATGTCCATCCTTTTACTTCTTTTCCTTTACAAAAAGCATCTATTTCATCGTCTTTATAGTTACGCAAGTTTGAAAATGTTTCTTTTGTATAATTTATACAATCTTCATAATTACCCACTTCATATGGTTCTTCTACATTTATAAATTCGTTCATAATACATAAATCATTAGCATCTTCACTTAATGTAATAGAATCATAAGATTTTCCAAATATATTCATATTTTCATATTTTTCTTTTCCATTTAATGTTATAAATGCAGTATTATCATTTATGTATATACCACAATTTTTAATATTATCATCTAAGGCTATTACATCTTCACACATTATTGTCTTATCTATTCCTAGTATATTATTAGACAAATACATACCTTCAGCACTTACTGCAATTAGTTTTGCTGTAGTTATAAATGTATCTTTTCTATACTTAACTACGCTTTCTATTATGTTTGGTGCCATTAAAAGTATCAATATAACAGGTACTAAAATTAGTAATAATACTTCAATAAAAATATTTACTTTTGTCTTTTTCATAACCCACCTACCTTACTTTTATATTTTATCATAAATTTTATTATTAAACAAAAAAAAGAAGCTATTTCGCCTCTACTATTAACTTAATTGCAGTTCTTTCTTCTCCGTCTATGATTATATCCGAAAAAGCGGGTATGCATATTAAATTTTTACCACTAGGTGCTACAAAACCTCTTGCTATAGCAATTCCTTTTATTGCTTGATTCAAAGCTCCAGCTCCTATAGCTTGTATTTCTACACTACTTTTTTCACGTAGTACATTAGCAAGTGCTCCTGCTACTTTATTTGCATCTGATTTAGATGAAACTTTTAATGTTTCCATAACTTTTTCCTCTCTTTCTATATACTTAAATATATGAAAGACAAAAAGAATTATTACAATTATTGTTTATTATTTAATTTGTATGCTTTAAATAAATTTTGATACAAAGAAAGTACTGTCATTTGGCCCACACCACCAGGTACTGGAGTTATATAACTACATTTAACTTTTACTGATTCAAAATTCACATCTCCACATAATAAAGAATCTTCTCTATTTATTCCAACATCTATAACTACTGCACTACTTTTTATCATAGATGCGTCTATTATATTCTTTTTACCTACTGCAACAACTAATATATCAGCTTTTGTTGTTATATCTTTTAAATTAGATGTATAACTATGACATATAGTTACAGTAGCATTATTATTTAACATAATTGTAGATAAAGGCTTTCCTACAAGTGTACTTCTACCAACTATAACTACATGTTTTCCAGTAACATCTATATCATAATATTTAAGCATTTCCATAATTCCTTTTGGAGTACATGGTATAAATGAATCTTTATTATGAAATAAAAGTCCTGCATTTATATCTGTAAGTCCGTCTATATCTTTAGTAGAAATTACTCTATTTTGAATTACACCTGTATTAAGATGATTTGGTATAGGCATTTGTATAAGTATACCATCTATATTTTTATCATTATTTAACTTATCTATTGTAGTTAGTATTTCTTCTTCAAGAACATCTTCTTCAAACTTTATATGTTTAAATTTACACCCTAACTCTTTAGCAGCTTTTTCTTTACTTCTTATATATATGTTAGATGTGCTATTATTACCTACTTGTATAACAGCAATAGAAGGCTTATTTTTTAGTAATTCTATTTCTTTTTTTAATTCTTCAAACTTTTCTTGTCTTATCTTTCTACCATCTAAAATCATTTTAACACCTTTTCAAGTTTTTCTTTTAAATCATATACTTCTTTACAACCCATAAATACGATTACAGCATCTTTATGTCTAAGTAATGGATTTATACACTCTATATCATTTATATCTATTAGCCTTTCTATATTTCCTATTTTTAAATGTTCTCCATTTTTTAATCTATCTACTATAAGCATAGGTGTAATAGTTGGATATTCTTCTTGTGTTTCTCTATCGCTAAATATATCAGTTACATATGCTTTATCAGCAATATTTAATGCATCAGCATATTCTTTATAAAATTGTTTTGTTCTTGAAAATGTATTTTCTAAAAATACTGCAACCAATTCTTTATCTGGATATTTTTGTCTTATTGCTTCTAGAGTTACTTTTATTTCAGTTGGATGATGTGCATAGTCATCGATAGTTATTATATTTCCTATCTTATTTTCTTTAAATCTTCTTTTAGCACCTTTAAATGTTTTAATACTTTCATGTACTTCTTTTATATCAAGACCTTTTAGATAACTAAATGCAATTACAGAAAGTGCATTTAAAACCATGTGTTTACCATATAAAGGTAAATCGAAATGTCCAATAAAATCTTCTTTATAATAAGCATCAAATGAACTACCATTTTGGTTTAAAACTACATTTTTACATATAAAGTCATTATCTTTATTAAAACCATAATAAATTATATCTTTATCTATCTTTAAACTTCTTACATTAGCATCATCTCCACATGCGATAACCAAACCATCGCATTGTCTTAAGAACTCTTCATATGCATTTTTCATATCGTCTAAATCTTTATAATAATCAGTATGATCAAGTTCTATATTAGTAAGAATTATGTGCTTAGGATAATAATTTAAAAAGTGCCTTTTAAATTCACATGCTTCTAAAAAGAAATATTTATTGCTATCTTTAGCATGACCTGTTCCATCACCTATTAAATAGTTAGCACCAACTATATCATCAAAAACATGTCCTAATAATGCAGTAGTTGTAGTCTTGCCATGGCAACCACATATTGCAATGCTTTCATATTCATTAACTAAATCGTGTAATAGTTCGTAATAGTTATATTTTTTTACACCAAGTTCTAGTGCTCGTTTTACTTCTACATTATTATTGTCAAATGCATTACCTATTACAACTATCATATCTTCTTTTATATTATTTTCATCAAATGGCATAATCTTTATATTTCTTTCTTTTAAAGCATCTTCTGTAAACAAGTGATGATTAACATCAGATCCTTCTACTTCATTACCTAAATCATGCATAATTTGTGCAAGTGCACTCATACCTGAACCTTTAATCCCAATAAAATGATATTTCATAAACTCACATCCTCATTTAATTATATTTATATATGAACATAAAATATTATATCACTATTTGAAAGTTTAGTGTATTAAATGAAATTATTTTAATTACTAACTTCTAACATTTCATCTATAAGATATCTACTTGTAATTAAATCATTACTATTTTCTAATCCACCTAATAAAAAAGTACTTGGTCCACTAACATTTATTAAACTATCAACCATATTATTTATTTCATTAACACTATAATATTTACTTCTATCTGATATTTCATTAACTACATCTTGAATAGCTATTGCTTCAAGGCTATCTTTAGGTAAACTTTTCTCTTTTTGAGTTAACGATTTAGCAACATAATCACGATACACTTCTAATGTTATTTCTTCTTTTGTGAATGCTATGCTTTTTCCAAAAAGACCAGTTTCTTCTGCTAAAGCAACTGCTTTTCTTGCATTTTTTATTTTAGTTTTTTCGTTAACGCTTGCATTATCATATGTTGTATCTCCAAATATTGTTTCATATTGTGAATCTGTATAATTAAATTCTGATGATTTCGGAATTGTCATTTCTCTTAAGTTTCTAGAATTATATAATTCATTTGCTATTTTATCATCGGTTGGATCACGATATATACCAGGATTTGCCATACTATCATTGGCATATAAATTATCTAAATTTACTGCAACATAATTTTCATTCTTCAAACTTTCATATGTATATACTTGATAATGTGCAGAGCCATTACCTTCTTCTAATAATAAAACTTTATTTTCACCTGGATATGTCTCTACTACCATACGGGTATGTCCAGAAT
>CALVQZ010000012.1 GCA_944358275.1 uncultured Bacilli bacterium | reverse complement strand
AAGAACCAAGTGTATTGTCAACAAATAAAGTTGAAGTTAGTCAAGATGAATTAGTAAGTGAACCTCCAACAGTAGATGTTGAAAAGGGAGATTTATCTAAAGAAACTATAGAACGAACTAGTACTAAAGAAAAAGAAATTATAGAAGAAAGACTTTCTAGAATTATAAAAAATGCACAAATGAAACAGAATTCACAAAAAACAAGTGAAAGTTCAAATAATGAAGATGTTGAACATACAGTTGTTGAAAAAAATGAAGAATCAAGTACTATAGAACAAACTAGAAGCAAAGAAGATAATGCTAACTCTAGTGAAGAAGTAGAAAAGGAGAAACCTGAACTTACACAAGCAGGAGTACTTGCAAGATTACAAAGACTTAATAATGCAATGAAAGAAAAAGATGCAACTATTAGAATTTTAACTAATAAATATGAAACAGCTAAAGATGAAACGACACAAGCAAGAGCTAAAATTGGTGGATATGAAGCAGTAGTAAATGATTTAACTATGAAGAATAATGAATTATCTCAAGAAAATGAAAGTTTATCTTCAAAGCTAGAAGAAGTTCAAGCTACATCTCAAGCTACAATTACAAGATTAGAAGCACAAGTAAGCGAATTAACTGATTCTAAAACTGAGGAAGTAAGTAAATATAAGAAAACTATTGCTGAATTAAATGAAGAACATGCAAAAGAAATAGCTGAACTTAAAGAAAAACATGCAAAAGAATTAAGAAAAGCAAATGAAACTAAAGATAGACAAATTCAAGCAATATATGCAACAATATCAGAAGCTTTAGGAGAGCCAATTCAAGAAGAAGAGATTGGCCACTCTTTAGCAGCATAATAATAAAAAAGGTATTCAAATATCTTTTTTTTATGTATAATACATTTAGGTGATTTTATGGAAAAATTAGTAATGATTAAATATGGTGAATTAACAACAAAAAAAGATAATTTGAAAGTTTTTGTTGATAAATTATACAATAATGTCAATAATAAACTTAAAGATTATGATGTTGTCATAACAAAAAATAAAGTTAGAATGTTTATAGATATAAAAGACTATGATGAAAATGAAATAATTTCTAAGTTAAATGAAGTATTTGGAATACATTCTATCGTAGTATGTTATAAAACTGAAAAATCTTTAGATAAAATAATATATGATTCAGTGAATCTTCTTAAAAAAGGCAAATTTAATACATTTAAAGTAGAAACAAATAGAGCAGATAAGACTTTTCCTTATAATTCAATGGAAATAAGTAAACTAGTTGGAGCAGGTATTTTAAAAAATATTCCTGATATTAAAGTAGATGTTCATAATCCAGAAATAACTTTACACATTGAAATAAGATTAGAATATTCATACATTTATACAAAAGAAATAAAAGGTTTAGGAGGATATCCAACAGGAATACAAGGGAAAGGTTTACTAATGCTAAGTGGTGGAATAGATTCTCCTGTAGCAGGATTTCTTGCTAACAAAAGAGGAATAGATATAGATTGTATATATTTTGATTCTCCTCCACATACTAGTATTGAAGCCAAAAATAAAGTTATAACACTTGCAAAAAAATTAACTAAATATGGGAGCAATATAAATTTATATGTAGTACCTTTTACTGAATTACAAGAAGAAATATATAAAAATATAGATTCTACATATATGATTACCATTATGAGAAGAATGATGTATAGAATTGCTACTTTAGTAGCGAAAAAAACAAAATCAAAAGTAATTATAAATGGAGAATCAATTGGACAAGTTGCAAGTCAAACACTAACAAGTATGTATGTAATAAATAATGTAACAAATATGCCTATTATAAGACCAGTTTCTTGTCTTGATAAATTAGAAATAATTGAAATTGCTAAAAAGATAGATACTTATGAAACAAGCATAATACCATTTGAAGATTGCTGTACTATATTTGTACCAAAACATCCTGTTATAAATCCCAATTTAGATAAGTGTATAGAATATGAATCACTAATTGATTATGATAATATGATAGATAAAGCAATAAATAATATAGAAAAAATTGAAGTAAAAAAATATAAAATAGTAGAAAATAAATTGCTATAAATTACCAGTAAAAAAATGTATAATTTTAAAAAAAATTCACATTCTATTATTGTAGGAGGTGAAATTATGCCACGTAAGACACAAACTAATAGTAACTACGCTAGACAAGCTATGGATCAAATGAAATACGAAATCGCTAATGAATTTGGTGTTAATTTAGGTCCAGATGCTACTGCAAGAAGCAATGGTTCAGTTGGTGGTGAAATGACTAAACGTTTAGTTGATTTAGGTAAAGGTCTAAGAAACAGCAACTATAATTAGTTTTAAATAAATATAAGAAGCTACAAATTAGTAGTTTCTTTTTTTATAATAATAATTATACAACTTATATTAAATCATAAGTAATAAAATTATTCGCAGAATGTATTTGACTTAATCCATATTTTATGTTATTATTTAAGAGTTTGAAAGACCTCGGTCTTCAACCCCACTGAAAAGGTTAAAAAACGTAAGTACCTTAAAGGGTGAGTCTAAGTTTTAAAGGAGGTAAAAATATGAAAGCAATAATTGAAACTGGAGGAAAGCAATATTATGTTGAACCAGGAAATGAAATCTATGTTGAAAAATTAGATGTTGAAGCTGGTAATAAAGTTGTTTTTGACAAAGTTTTAATGGTAAATGGTGTTGTTGGAAAGCCTTATTTGACTAATGTAGTTGTTAATGGTGAAGTTGTTAAACATGGTAAGCAAAAGAAAGTAGTTGTATTTAAGTTTAGACAAAAGAACAATTATCACAAAAAACAAGGTCATAGACAACCATATACTAAAGTAAAAATATTAAGTATAGAAGAAAAATAATATGATTAAAGTAATAATTAAAGATGATGTTATAACAATTTCTGGACATGCTAATTACGATGATTATGGAAAAGATATAGTGTGTGCAGCAGTTAGTAGTACGGTTATAACTACTGTTAATGGTATTTTATCTATTGATAGCAATTCTATAAAAGTAAAACAAGATGATAAAGTAGTTATTACGATACTTAAACATAGTGATATTGTCGATAAACTAATAGAAAATATGTTAAATTTATTGATAGAGTTACAAAAAGATTATAAAGATAATATAGATATTAGGAGGTGTTAACATGATGATGAAGTTTAACATTCAATTATTTGCACATAAAAAAGGACAAGGTTCTACAACAAATGGTAGAGATTCTGAGTCTAAACGTTTAGGTGCTAAAGCTGGTGATGGTGAATATGTTACTGGTGGTTCAATTTTATATCGTCAAAGAGGAACTAAAATATATCCAGGTAATAATGTAGGTATGGGAAAAGATCACACATTATATGCTAAAATTTCAGGATATGTAAAATTTGAACGCAAAGGAAGAGACAAGAAACAAGTAAGTATATGCGAAACTAGATAATTCTAGTTTTTTATTTATTATAGTTGTGTTAAAATAAAATAAAGGAGGCTATTATGTTTGTAGATGAAGTTAAATTAAAAGTGATAGCAGGTTCTGGAGGAGATGGATGTACTTCTTTTAGAAGAGAAAAATTTGTGCCTAATGGGGGTCCAAATGGAGGAAATGGAGGAAGAGGTAGTAATATTATCTTCACTGTTGATAAAGGACTTAGAACTCTTCTTGATTTAAAATATCAAAAAGAAATAAAAGGAAAAAGAGGAGAACATGGTTCTGGAAAAAATAAATTTGGAAAAAATGCACAAGATGTTATTATAAAGGTACCAGAAGGAACAACTGTAACAGACATAGAAACAGGTGTAGTTATTGCTGATTTAGTAAAAGAAGGGGATACTGCAATAATCGCATATGGAGGAAGAGGTGGAAGAGGAAATAGAGCATTTGCAACACCTTCTAATCCTGCTCCAGATATATCTGAACATGGTGAACCAGGTGAAGAAAGAAATATAAAAGTAGAATTAAAAATGATAGCAGATGTTGGCTTAGTTGGACTACCTAGTGTAGGGAAATCTACAATATTATCACAAGTATCAAGAGCAAATCCTAAAATAGCAGCATACCACTTTACAACATTATCACCTAATTTAGGAGTAGTAAAAACAAAAGATGAAAGAGTATTTGTAATGGCAGATCTACCAGGTCTTATAGAAGGAGCATCTAAAGGAGAAGGATTAGGAGATAAATTTTTAAAACATATAGAAAGAACAAGAATAATATGTCATGTAATAGATATGAGTGCTAGTGAAGGAAGAAGTCCATATGAAGATTACTTACTTATAAATAACGAATTAAAAGAATTTAGTTCAAAACTTTTAAATAAAAAACAAGTAATAATTGCAAATAAAATGGATATAGAAGGTGCTAAAGAAAATTTAGAAGAATTTAAGAAAAAAGTAGATGCTGATATATATGAAATAAGTGCAATTATGAATGATGGACTTGATAGAGTAATGATGCATCTTGCTGATTTACTTGATACTATTAAAGAAGAACCATTATATAATGATACTCAAATAGAAAGTCATGTTTTATATAAATTTAAAAAAGAAAAACCATTTACTATTACAAAAGATAAAGATGCATGGGTAATAAGAGGAGATTCTATAGAAAAACTATTTAAGATGACTAAATTTAATTCAAATGATGCAACACTTAGATTTGCTAAAAAACTAAAAAATATGGGAATTGATGAAGAATTAAAAAGATTGGGTGCAACAAATGGTGATACAGTTAGAATATTAGATTACGAATTTGAATATGTTGAGTAGAACTTATTTTAAAAATTAACATACAATAATATGAATAATAATAATACCTCTTTCTATAGAAAGCGAGGATGTATGTTAAAGGGAATATTAACTAAAAGAGAACATCAAGTATTTGAAATGCTTATTTTAAACAAATCAACAAAAGATATAGCAGAAGAACTTGGAATAAGTGAAAAAACTATTAGAAATCATATTTCTAATGTAATGCAAAAACTAGATGTAAAAGGTAGAACTCAAGCAGTTATTGAACTCTTAAAACTAGGAGAATTATCATTATAAGTCACGATTGTGACTTTTTAATTTATATATTTATTTGTTCTTAAATTTTTATATATTCATATTATTTACTAGAGGTGTGATATGTTAAAAAAATTAAGAAACATAACTTTAAAAAGAGTAGCACTTGCAACTATGCTATTATTTATATGTTTTTTATTTGTTTTATTTCCACAAAATGAAAATGAAATAAATTTAGAAGGTAAAGAAAGTATAGAGTATACTAACAATCATACTACTCATGAAATATTTATGGTTAATAAAGATAATTATGTTGCAAGAACTAATGTGTTACTAGAAGAAGATGATACAGAAAGTAAAGTAAGAGGTATACTTGAATATTTAATTATTGGTGGAAAGAAAGAAAGTAGTATTCCAAATGGATTTAGGAGTATAATTCCAAGTGGTACTGAAATAAAAAGCATAGAAATAAAAGAAGGACTTTTAAAAATAAACTTTTCTAAAGAAATACTTGAAATAGATGAATCGCTAGAAGAAAAAATGTTAGAATCAATAGTATATAGTCTTACATCTATAGATGGTATAAAAGGAATACTCATATATGTTGAAGATGAACTTCTTACAGTACTACCTAAAACTAATACAAATCTTCCTAGTATATTAACAAGAGATTTAGGAGTAAATAAAGTATATGATATAGTAAATACTAAAGATATAACTAAGACAACTGTATATTATATTGGTAAAAATAATGATGATTATTACTATGTACCAGTTACAAAAATAAATAATAATGGAAAAGATAAAGTAAAAATAATAATAGATGAATTATCATCAGGGCCAATATATGAAGATAATCTAATGAGTTTTATGAACTTAAATACAGAATTATTAAATTATGAAATTATAGAGAATAATATGTATTTAACATTTAACGATAGTATTTTAAATAATATAGAAGAAAAAAGTATATTAGAAGAAGTAGTATACTCTATAAGTCTTTCAATAGCAGATAATTATGATGTAAAAGAGGTAATATTTCTAATTGGAGATGAAGAAATAACAAAAAGTGTAATTAAAACTCTTGAATAAAGAGTTTTTTTGTTATATAATTATTTTGTCTAGTTGATGTCCCCGTAGCTCAGCTGGATAGAGCAATCCCCTTCTAAGGGATCGGTCGGGCGTTCGAATCGCTCCGGGGACGCCACTATGAATATCAGGACTAACTTATGTTAGTTTTTTTAATAAATTTTACATGTAAACAAAACAATAGTAATTGTATATATTTATAATAATATGTTATTATTAAGTTTGAAAGAAGTGATGTTATGGATTTAATTATTATTATATTATTAGTTATACTTACAATAGTATTTTTTAGAAAACTTAGTAATGTTGTTTATGTAATATGTATTATCGATATATTCTTAAGAATAGTAAATAGATTAGATTTATTACTAGGTATTCCTGAATTTTCTAACTTAGTTAATAAATATCTTCATAATTCTATGTTAGATATAATTAACTCATATTCATCAGGAATAATAAATACAGTTTTAGTATGGTTATTATTAGGTATATATGTAATCTTTTTAGGATACATTATTCAAACATTCTTTAGAAAGAAAAAATAGGATTTCAAACGAATCCTATTTTTTAGTTTTTATTTTTTGTTTACTTCCTATTTTTTGTCTTTCTTCTAATTCTTTTTCTACACTATTTATTTGATCTAATAAATTAACTATCTTTTTTGTTCTATTAAAAGGATTAGTAAAGTTATAATCTGTGTATCCATAACTTGTTAAAAAAGCACCCAAATACTCTACTCTAGAAGGATCTAATGGCTTTTCATCTAAATCTCTCAAACCAATTATATAATCTCCTTTTTTTTGACCGTTAGGTAAAAAAACATAACATTCTCTTCTTCTTGGATTTAACTCAATCATAGCTTTATAATCACTTTTCTCTAATCTGTATATAATTCTTTTTTTATAATAACTTGAATCAAACATAAAATACCTCCCTTGATTTGCTATATATTATCACAAATTTTATTTTTTTGCAAATATTATTCTATTAAAAATTAAGTATATTAGAATTATTTTACTAATTTTTGTACAAATTTATTAAAGTACAATAAAAATCATAAAAATTGTATTTAAATTATAAATTTTATTCACTATTAAAACTAACATAATTAAATGTTATTTTTTTGAGTTTCAAATTGT
>CALVQZ010000011.1 GCA_944358275.1 uncultured Bacilli bacterium | reverse complement strand
AAACAAGTAGAAATAGTGTTTAGTAAAATATTTGCACCAAACAGGTCAAAGCATAATGCAAAACTAAAAGCTATCCAAAATGGAGCAGTTACAAAATCAGATATAGCGAAGTCAACAGAAATATATAGTTATAAAGTATTAAAAGACTATTCTAAAGTTGCACTAGATTTATATAACTTTGCAAAAGAAGGGTTTGGTATAAAAAGTATAGAGCTTTTGACAAATGAAATAGTATCAGAATTTTTAAAAGACAAGATAGAAAGTGGCGTTTCAAAAGGCAGTTTAAATGCCTATTCATCAGCAATAGGCAAGCTTGAAGTTGCACTAAATAAGTATAGAGAAGGTAATGCTTTTGATTTTAGTGCAGCGATAAAAGAAGCAAAAGCAAGTTTTGCAGGTGATAAAAGTAAACATATTAATCGAGGTTTTACAAACCCAGAAAATGTTATCAATAATATGAAATGTGAAAGTAATAAGCTAGTTGCAGGTTTGCAGTTAGAGTATGGTCTAAGAGTGCAGGAAGCAGGATATATAAAGCTAGATAAACAACTTCATGGCAACACTCTTTCTGTTCGCGGTAAAGGTGGATATAATATAAAAAAAGAGTTAAGTACAGGTTATGTTGAAAAACTAAAGGGATTAGCAGATGAGAATAATCTATTTAAAGTAGAATATAGAACATACCTAAATGATATTAAGCAGGCAGCAGAAGTAGTGAATGAAACCTATTCTGGCTCCCATTCATTTCGGTATAACTTTGCTCAGAATATGTATAATGAACTTGTTACAAATCAAAAAATGACAGATAAAGCAGCATGTTTGCGGGTATCTCGTGAGATGGGTCATCACCGAGAAGACATTACAAGACACTATTTATGTTAAAATAATATTTATACTTCATAGCTCCGTCGTTAGTAATATAATATAAGAATATATAAAAATATAAAGGGTGCGTAGCACTTGCGAAGCCCTTTTTGTTTTTAGATATTCTAATAACCCATATATCTTGACGGAGCTATGAATAAATATAGCTCCAGAAGTTCAAAAGCAAAAAATACAGCCATGGCTAAAAAGTCAGGGCATTTTTTGTGTGTAAAATTAGCAGGCAATTTTTAAAGAGGCGCCTGATTAAGAACGAGCAAAAGATATATATATGTGCCAGCATCTTACATGCAAGATATATTCTAACATGAAATATAATACTTATTAACAAACATATATATTTTCAATATACTAATTAAATAAATAATATTATAATAAATTATATTAAAAATATATTAATTGTTACTAGACAATATAAAAGATATGATATATATTTTAAGAAAGACATTTAGGAGATGTTATGGAAATGCCACATGAAAGAATTGTTACAACTATTTTACATAAAGGTAAGATAGATAGTATGTTAGAAAGTAGAATTTTTAATACAGATGGATATATTTATAAAATATCGCGTGAAGATTTTAAAAAAAATCAGTCTTTATTTATAGATAGTCCTGGTATATATATTTTGATTTGTAAAACTGAAAATATAGATAATAAAAATAGTATATATATAGGAGAAACTGGGGATATATCTAAAAGATTAACAGAACATATTAAGGAATATGAAAGTGAAGAAAGTAATAATCCTGATAAAATACCAAGTAAATTTTATTGGCATACAGCTATTATATTTATTAATAATAACTTAAACATGGCTATTAGAAGATATATAGAATATGAGCTGATAGATAAAGCATATAAAGCTAAAAGATATATTTTATTAAATTCAAATAAAGGAATTAAAAAAACATTAAATGAAAAAACTGATGAGTTAAAAAGTAAAGAGCTATTAGTTAATATGCAATTGTTGGTAGAGTGTCTTGGTCATACAATTTTCACACCTTTAACGTATAGAGAAAAAAGTGCATACTTATATATTAAGAGACCCAATAAGATAAATGCTGTTGGAGAAGAAACAGCAGAAGGATTTGTAGTTCATGCAGGCTCAATAATAAGTAATATAGTTAAGTCATCTGAGAGAGTACAAAAATTGAGACAGATACATGATTTAGTAATAGATGAAAATTTTAAACGTATTGATAATATATTATTTGCAAGTCCTTCTGCAGCATCTAGTTTTGTATGTGGATATGACTGTAATGGTCTTATAACTTGGTGTGATGAAAATAATATTACATTAAAGGATAGAAATGTTAAGTTAATGGAGTCGTAAAATGTATGATTCTTTATTATATACTTTAATATTTACTATTAGTTATATAATATGAATTAAACCAGTTAGTTATAATATACCAAGAAATTTTTAATATATTTTATGTATATTAGTATATTAATGTTTATCTATTAATACATATGAGAGGGGATATGTATCTATATAAGTTAACTTTAAAAAATTTTATGTGTTTTAAAGAATGTACAATTAATTTGGAACAAGATATTACATTCTTTGTTGGAAATAATGGTAGTGGTAAAACAGCAATATTTCAAGCATTAGGTAAATTATTTGGTAAAACAAAAGAAGAACGAACAATATTGAAATCGGATTTTTATATAAATAATGATGAAAGTTTTAATAATATGCCCTCAAAAGAAATGGTGATTGAAGCTGAATTTTTATTTCCAGAACTAAATAACTCAAGTGAATTGAGAGATAATTTAGCAATTTTTTCTCAGTATATATTTTTTTCAAAACAAGATAACAAGTATAAAGCAATTTTACGCTTAGAATCATCTTGGGATGATTCTCAATATGAATATGATGTAGATTCGAAAAAATATTGGTTAATTAATGATACAGAACATATTGTTTTTGGTGATGAAGATGCATATAAGATTTTGGCAAATAATACAATATTACGATATATAGATTATATATACATACCTGCTTATAGAAATAGTCAAGCGATTTGTAGAGATATTATTAAAAAGATTGGAAATCTAATATCAAAATATGCTGAATATGATGATGCAGTAGAAAAGCTTACAGAAATTAATGTAAATTTAAATGAGAAGATACAAGAACTTAATGGTATCAAAGAAATATTAAATATTATTAACCAAATGTGGGAGCAAGTTATTGACAGGGATATAAGATACTGTTCAAATTTAGTTTTTAATGTGTCATCAAACAGCATTGAAAATTTATTGCAAAACATAATGTTATATATAGATTTAGATTATGGAAATAAATTTGAGTTAGAAAAACTAAGTGATGGTCAGCTTTCATTGCTTTATATCGTCCTTTCTTTATCAATGTTTGAATTAGAACATAAGTTAGAAGAAGGTTTAGTAAAAGGATTTCGTGATATAAACGAAAAAATAATTACTTATACAATTTTTATTTTAGAGGAACCTGAAAATCATTTATCTCCTTTTTATTTAAGTAAAATTTTTAATCTTTTGTATGACATCATAAATAGATATAAAAATGTTATAGGACTTGTATCCACTCATTCTGCAGCAGTAATTAAGCGGGTTCATCGATTAGAGCAAATTCGTTATTTTAGGCATAAAATTATTAAAGAGCATAGATATACAATAATTAAACCTTTAACTTTACCTTCTAAGAAAACTAAGGAAGATTATAAATATATTGTGCAGGCTGTGTTAGCCCATCCTGAAATATATTTTTCTAAGTTAGTTATTTTAGGAGAAGGTGCTTCTGAAGAAATAGTTATTCCAAGTATATCAAAAAAATTAGGATTTGAATTAGATCCATCATTTATTGCTTTTGTTAAATTAAATGGTAGACATGTAAATCATATGTGGCGTTTATTAAAAGATTTAGATATTCCATATTTAACCCTGCTAGATTTTGATTTAGGAAGAAGCACAGGAGGTATTGGGAGTTTAAAATATATACAAAATATGCTTATAGATTATAATAAGCAATTTACACTTGTCTTACCTGATGGTATAAGTAATATCAATGATATCAAAAAAGAAGATGATTTCAATAGTGTATTAAAAACATTAGAACAATATAATATTTTTTATTCATATCCACTAGATTTGGATTTTTTAATGTTATCACATTATCAAAAAGAATACAGAATAGATGAAATTGATAATGATGAATTTATAAAGGAAGTTTTTAAATCCCATAATAATTATAAAGAATATGAAGATATATATAAAGACAAAGAAAATATATTACGAAAATATAAAAAGTTATTTATTAATAATAGTAAAGTTGCAGCACACTATAATGGTATTGCTGAAATAATGGCTTTAAGCAATGAAGAATGTGCCAATAAATGTCCACAAGTTATTAAAAGATTAGTCCAAAAAGCAAACAAACTAATTAATGGGGAAAATAATGAAAAAAGATGATATATGGAAACCTAGTAATAATATTATTATCCCAGAAGAAATTGAAAAAAATATTTTAAAAAATATTGATGAACATATTTTAGTAATAGCAGGACCAGGCTCTGGAAAAACAGAAATGCTTGCACAGAAAGCCAGTTTTCTATTTGAAACAAATTTATGTAAGAATCCATATAAAATATTAGCTTTGAGTTATAAGGTAGATGCTGCTAGAACATTAAAAGATAGAGTAAATAAAAGATATGGTTATATAGCAAATGGTAGGTTTGATTCATTTACATTAGATGCCTTTCTCTTTTTTATAGTACAAAGATTTTATAAACTTTTACCTGATTGGCTAGAAGCATTACCAAAAAAGTTAAATATGTGTAATGATGATAAAGAATTAATAAGAGATATTGTTTTAGCAGATAGAAAACAAAAAGTAAAAATAAATAATTACATTAAAAGTGGTTATATCCCTTGGAATTTAATGAAGAATCTAGGGTATTCGATTATATTACATAATCAAGATGTTAGAAAAATTATAAGTTCGCCATATCAATATGTTTTTATAGATGAATTTCAAGATACAACAGATATACACTACGAAATATTGAAATTATTATTTAAGAGTACAAATATTAGGTGTATGGCTGTAGGAGATAGTAAGCAGGCAATAATGGGATTTGCAGGAGCTTTAAATACTATTTTTGACAAATATATTGCTGATTTTAATGCAG
>CALVQZ010000010.1 GCA_944358275.1 uncultured Bacilli bacterium | reverse complement strand
ATAGATTTAAGTAATGCTGATTTTACTAATGTAACTGATTATGAATATATGTTTTTATCTACTTCAAACCTAACTAAAGTTTATGTAAAAGATGAAACTGCAAAAACATTTATAGATGGTATAAAATCAGGTGTTGCAGAAATTAAAACAGCATAAAGAAGTAAAAGAATTACAATTGTAGTTCTTTTTTTCATTATGTGATACAATAATTATGGTGATTTTATGTACTTAGATATAAATGGCAATAAGTATGAAATAGTAATTGTTAAGAA
The DNA here is from genome assembly GCA_944358275.1 of uncultured Bacilli bacterium. Taxonomy (GTDB): domain Bacteria; phylum Bacillota_I; class Bacilli_A; order RF39; family UBA660; genus CAG-1193. The sequence continues at coordinate 14,711 of CALVQZ010000010.1, read as the reverse complement.
GAATATTAAGAATGTTTATATAAGAGTTAAAGAGGATTTAAAAATATATGTGAGTACTAATAAGTATGTTAGTAAAAAAGATATAACTAAGCTTATAAATGATAATTATGATAATATTGTATCTATGGTAGAAAAAGCAATACGAAAAAATGAAAAGAGCAAAAAGACTATGATTTTAGGTAAAGAAGTTGATGTAGTTGTATTTTCTATGCAAGATAAACCTGAGTTATATAATAATAAGTTTTATGTAAAAGATAAAGAAAAAATGGATAAGTATCTTAAAGAGTATGCATTATCTATTTTTGAAAATAGATTAGATATTATATACAAAAAATTTAAAGAAAAAATTCCATATCCTAAGTTAAAAATTAGAAAAATGACTAGTAGATGGGGAGTTTGTAATAGGAAAGATAAAAGTATTACACTAAATATTGAGCTTATAAGAATGGATGTTAAATATATTGATTATGTTATAGTGCATGAACTTTGTCACTTTGCCCATTTTGATCATTCAAAAGATTTTTGGAATTTGGTAAGTAAGTATTGTGAAGATTATAAAAATATTAGAAAAGAGATGAGAGAATGATTACTAGTGTTAATAATAATAAAATAAAAGAAATATGTAAGTTAAAAGATAAAAAGTATAGAAAAGAAGTTGGTTTATTTTTAGTAGAAGGGCTTCATTTAGTAGAAGAAGCTTATAAACGTAATTTGTTATGTGAAGTTTATTCTTTGTATGAAACTAGTTACTCTAATAGTACTATAGTGTCTTTAAATGTTATGAAAAAGCTTAGTTTTTTAAAGACTCCTCCAAGTATTATTGGAGTATGTAAGTTTATTAAAGAAAGAGAAATAGGAAATAAAATTCTTATATTAGATAACATTCAAGATCCTGGTAATTTAGGAACTATAATAAGAAGTTCAGTTGCATTTGGAGTAGATACTTTAGTACTTAGTAAAGATACAGTTGATATATATAATCCTAAGGTAATAAGAGCAACACAAGGTATGCTTTTTAATATAAATATAATTACTTGTGATTTAGTTAATTTTATAAATGATTTAAAAAGTAAAAATTATAAAGTTTATAGTACGAATGTAGAAGATGGTATTGAAGTGAAAAATCTTGTAATATGCGAAAAATATGCTATAATAATGGGCAATGAAGGAAATGGTGTTAGTAAGAAGTTACAAGATATTAGCGATGGAAATATTTATATAAAAATGAATCCTTCTTGTGAAAGTTTAAATGTAGGGGTTGCTACAAGTATTATACTTTATGAATTATATAAGTAGGTGTATTATGATTAAGATAGGTAAATATGTTAACACGCATGGTATTAAGGGTGAAATAAGAATATTAAGTGATTTTAGTAGAAAGGATTTGCTTTTTATAAAAGGTTTTAAAATATATATAAAGAACAAAGAATTTATAATAAATTCATATAGAAAACATAAGCAATATGATATGGTTACTTTAGTTGGTATAAATAATATAAATGATATTATTGAACTAAAGGGTAGTGATGTATATATAAAAAGAGAAGATATAGATAGTTTTATAGATGAAGATTTGTATAGTTATAGTGCTATTATAAATGAAAAAAAGTATAAAATAGAAAATATTTTAGAAAGTAAAGCTCATAAGATACTCATTCTTGATAATGGAGTGATGATTCCTTATGTAGATGAATTCATAGAAAAAAAAGATGATATTAAAAAGATTGTTTATCTAAAATTACCTGATAATTTAATGTAGGAGGGCATATGAAAATAGACATTTTAACTTTGTTTCCAGAGATGTATAATGGATTTTTAAATACATCTATAATTAAGAGTGCATTAAATAAAAAAATTGTAGATATAAAGACTACTAATATAAGAGATTATTCTTTAGATAAACACAAGAAAGTAGATGATACTCCATATGGTGGTGGTAGTGGTATGGTTCTTATGTGTCAACCTATATTTGATGCAGTTAAGAGTTTAAAAAAAACAAATAGTAAAGTAATACTTATGACACCACAAGGTATTAAGTATAATCAAAAAATCGCATATAATCTTTCAAAAGAAGAACATTTAATTTTAGTTTGTGGACATTATGAAGGATTTGATGAGAGAATAAGAAGCATATGTGATATGGAACTTAGTATTGGAGATTATGTGTTAACAGGTGGAGAACTTCCAAGTATGGTTATAACTGACTCAGTTGTAAGACTATTAGATGGTGTAATAGATGAAGGATCTCACTTAAATGATTCATTTAATAATGATAGATTAGATTATCCAACATATACAAAGCCAAGAGAATATGAAGGTATGAAGGTTCCCGATGTATTATTATCTGGCGATCATAAGAAAATAGATGATTGGAGAAGGGAAGAAAGTGAGAAAAGAACTAGTGAAAGACGCCCTGATTTAATGTATAAATACTTGCTTATAAGAAGCACGATGAGTGGTAAATTAAGTTATAGTGAATTTAAAGGTTATTCTACAAATCCTAAAAATAATGCTAAAAGAACTGATGTAATAAGTGTTAAAAGATTAAAGATTACTGAACCAGCACTATCAAAGATAATTGCAAAAAAGAATGTTGATAAAAAGATTCAGCAATTGTTAGTTTTAATGATGAAAGTACTTGAAACAGAATCTACTGATGATGATTTTTTAGTATTAGATGAAGCGGATAGGTTAAGAAGTTTAATTATGAATGAATATGCTAAAGCTTTAGGTATTGAATATAGAAATTCTGCATTAAAGAAAATTGATTATATAGTTAAAATGTTTAATTCAAAAAGAGTATATTCCAAAGAAGAAATTATAGAAAAAACAGGTAAAAGTAGGTAGAGTGTTGTATGAAGTTTAGATTAAAAGAAATAGAACTTAGTAAGGAAAATAAAGAGAATATAAGAGGATTTGAAGAAGTTATCGATTTATATATAGATAGACTACATAAATTAGAAAAATTATATGATAGTTATGAAGATAGTGATTTTTATAAAAAAGTAATAGATATGTATGATATTTATTTTGATGAAAATTATGAAGATATAGTAAATTTTTATAGTGCAAAAAAAGGCACAATTTTTACTACAGTACCATGCAAATATAATGGTATATGGACGCACACTTTATATAATATAATGTATTATGAATTAGATTTAGAAACTGTTTATATACCTCTTGAAATAAATTCATTAGTATCTAGTGGTAAAATAGTATTATTTACTTCTAAACCATACATAGATATAGAATATAATGAAAGTTTTGAAAAAGAAAAAAGTATACAAACAATAGAAGAATATGATTTTTCTAACTTAGAAAATAATAGTGATACGAATAATGATTTAGTAAGAGATATGATTCAAAGTGTATTTGATAAAGAATTTTTAAAAGAAAGTATAGATAATGAAAGACAAAGATTAGTTGATATGCTTAATAGTTATAAAATAAATGTTTTTTATACGAAAAAAAGTTTATATGAACAGGTAATAAAAGTATGTGATAACAAAATAAAAATGCTTAAATAATACAAAAATAAAAACCCTTTTATGGGTTTTTACATCATATGCATTGAATTTGGATACATATTTTGATTATACGCATCAGGTATACTTGTATTATATTCATTGTTATATACTCCAGTATTTCCTTCTAATTTTGATACTCTTGCGTCTAATCTTCTAACCATTCTTTCTAATGAATTTATTCTATTTTCAAGTTCTGTTGGCATCATAGGAAACAATTGTTGATTAGGAATTTGTTGATTTAAAAATTGATTTGGAAATGGCATAATCATTTGATTATTTCTATCTTTCATATTTTCACCTAAAAAACCTTTCATTAAAGTATATGCAAAAGTAATATTTTTGTTATAATTATATATGTGTTTAATTATTAAATGAGGTGGCAAGATGAGACTTAGAAAATTAAAAGACGAAAAATTATTGATTAGTAATTCAAAATATATTGTAAATAATCCAAAAGATTATCGTGGTAAATGGAATAGTGTTTTTTCTAATAATAATGAAATATATATAGAAATAGGTATGGGTAAGGGTAAATTTATTCTTGAGAATGCTATAAAGTATCCAGATATAAATTTTATAGGTATAGAAAAATATGATTCTGCAATTGCAAGAGCAATAAAGAAAATAGAAGATTATAATTTATCTAATTTAAAGATAATTAGAATGGATGCTGAAGATATAAATTTAGTATTTGATAAAGAAGTATCTTGCCTTTATTTGAATTTTTCTGATCCATGGCCTAAAGAAAGGCATGAGAAAAGAAGACTTACTAATTTTAGATTTTTAAGATTGTATGATAATATTTTTAAGGACAAGAGTTTAATAATACAAAAGACTGATAATAGAAAATTGTTTGAATATTCTCTTTGTTCTTTAAGTAATTATGGTTATAAACTTGAAAAAATAAGTTGCGATTTACATAAAGATGAAGATGTAATAACTACTGAATATGAAGAAAAGTTTATGAAATTAGGACCAATTTATATGGCAATATATCGTAAATAAATTCTTTTTTATAGATATTTTTTAAAACACGTGTTATAATATAAGAAGAGTAGGTGAACTCATGAGAAAATTTATAATTTTGATATTGTGTTTATTTGTTCTAACTGGTTGTAATAATGCAGTAAATATGAATGATTATGATTCAATATTTAAAACATTTTTAGGTAAAGAAACATCGCTTGTGAATGTATATTCTAAAGGATATAAGTATTATCTTCCTAGTGGTGTAAAGTTAGTTAAGAGTAATAATTATAATGAAAAATTACAATATGATGATAGTTACTACTATATGTTTGTAGATATGGTATCATATTATTATGGTACTAAGATAGATTATACTATAGATCCATCTTTGTATTATTCTAATGTGTTAGAGTATAATGATACTTTAGGATATGTAGAAATATCTAAAGAAGATGATCTTTATAGAATAAAAGTTTATTATAATTATGCTTCTATAGAAACTTATGTAAGAGAGGAAGATATTGGTAAAAATCTTATAAACATCTCTTGTATATTAAATTCACTAAAGTTTAATAATGTGGTTGTAAAATCTACAATAGAAGGTGAAGATGTTTCATTAAGTGAAGAAACTTTTGACTTTTATACTCCTAGAAATGAGGGTAAGTTTATAGATTATATAAACGAATATGATGAGTATGAAGAAGTGTCAGATGAAAATAATATTGGTAATGAAGGAAACGAATAGAGGTGCATTATGGGATTATTTGATAAATTAAAAAATGTATTTATTGATGAAGAAAAAGAAGAAATAATTCCTCAAATAACAAAAATTGAAGAAAAAAAAAAAAAAAAACCTGAGATAAAGATAGAAACTCCACCTAAAGAGAAAATTCCTGTGAGTGAAAATACTTTTAGTGATAGAGAGCTTATAGATGTTAGTGAAAAGTTTAAATTCCCAATTATATTTGAGGAAGATGATTTTAAAGAAGAAAGAAAAAAAACAAAGAGTATAAATGTACTTGAAAGAGAGCATAATAAATATGAGCCTGATGTGAAAAAAGAAATTAAAAGTGCAAAGAAAACTTTTAAACCATCTCCAGTAATATCTCCTGTTTATGGTGTGCTTGATAAGAACTATTCAAAAGAAGATATAACTACTAAAGATGGACTTCTTAATGATTATGATGCTAAGGTTGACATTGACTATGTTATGAATAAAGCTTATGGTGAAGTTAAAACTCGTGAAGAAAAAAATAAAATGGAATTAGGTAATAAACCAATAGATTTATTTGAAGAACATACTAGTGTAGTTGAAGTTGAAGTTGAAGTAGAAAATACAAACGATGAAATAGATGAAAAGATTAAATCTATAGATGAATTATTAAAAGATACTACAGATGATGATTTTTATTCACTAGTAGATAGTATGTATAAAGATGATGAAGGAGATGAAGAAAAATGACATTTCTAGAATTTGCGCAAGTTACTTTACCACTTCTTTTATATGTAGCAGCAATAGTTTTATTAGTTGCCTTAGTAGTTTTAGTCATTAAACTCACTAAAACTTTAAATAAAGTAGATAGAATAGTTGATAATGTTGACCAAAAAGTAAAATCATTAGATGGTATTTTTGGACTTATTGATTTTTGTACAGATAAGATTTCTTTTTTAACTAATAGATTAGTCGACAAATTAACTAATTTAGTAATAGGTTTAGGTAAAAAGAAATATAATGATGAGAAGGAGGAAGATTATGAGTAAAAAAAGTAAAATGGGATTTTTAGGAGGTGCTTTAGTTGGTCTTGGACTAGGTTTCTTATTTGCACCTAAAAGTGGAGAAGAAACAAGAAAGGCACTTGCTAACAAAGTTTCTAATTTATGGGATAAAGTAAGAGGATTAGATGCTGATGAAATTAAAGATAAATTAGAATCTAAATTAAAAGAAATTGAAAAAGATATTAAAGATTTAGATAAAGAAAAGGTTTTATCTATTGCTAAAGAAAAGAGTGAAGCATTAAAAAATAAAATAGAAGAACTTATCGAATTAGCAAAAGAAACAGGTAAACCTGTAATTGAAGATGCTGCAAATTCTGTTAAAAAAGAATTAGCATTCGTTACTAAAGAAATTCTTAATAAGTTAGAAAGTTAGTTGACAATATATAAAAAAACAATTATATTAAGTGTATATTGATAATTTTTAGTAGTTTACACATAAGAAAATGTAGAGATTTAATGGTTGGTGAAAATTAAACTTGTTTGTAAATGAATTACTGTCAATCCGTAAATCCGGTTAAAGATTAAAGAGCATAGAATCTATGAACTAAGGTGGTACCGTTCTTTTGAACCCTCAGATTTATAGATTTTTTTTAGGAGGTATTATATGAATTTATTTGAAGAATTAAAGTGGAGAGGTTTAATTAAAGATGTAGCAGGAGATGATATTGAAGACAAATTAAACAATGAAAAAATTACATTCTACTGGGGAACAGATCCAACAGCAGATAGTCTTCATTTAGGACATTATTCATCTTTACTTACTGCAAAAAGATTAGCTAAATGCGGACATCATCCAATTCTTTTAGTAGGTGGTGCGACTGGGTTAATAGGAGATCCTAGACCTACTTCAGAAAGAGAAATAATTGATAAAGATATTTTAAATAAAAATTTAGAAGGAATAAAAAAGCAAGTAGATAAAATTTTTGAAGGAAAAGCAGAAATAGTAAATAATTATGACTGGGTTAAAGATATGAGTTATATCGAGTTTTTAAGAGATGTAGGTAAATATATAAATGTTAACTATATGCTTAATAAAGATATAATAAATAGAAGATTAGAAACAGGTATAACTTATGCTGAATTTTCATATACACTGCTTCAAGGTTATGATTTTCTTCACTTATTTGAAAATAAAAATTGTATAATGCAAGTAGAAGGTTCAGATCAATGGGGAAATATAACTACAGGTATTGATTTAATAAGAAAGAAAACAGGAAAAGATGCATATGCATTTACTATGCCTTTAGTATTAGATGCTCATGGTAATAAATTTGGTAAATCAGAAGGGAATGCACTATGGTTAGATATAAATAAAACATCATCTTATGATTTATATCAATATCTTATAAATACAGATGATAGTATGTGTGAATCATATTTAAAAATATTTACATTCTTATCTAAAGATGAAATATTAGATATAATGAATAAACATAATAAAGAACCACATTTAAGATTTGCACAAAAAACACTTGCAAGAGAAATTATTACTGATTTACATGGAAAAGAAGAATATGAAAAAGCATTAAATATAAGTACTATACTATTTGAAGGAGAAATAAGGAAATTAGATTCTTCACTAATAGATAATGTATTTAAAAATGTTCCTCATTATGAAATAAGTAATGATGAAAATATAGTAGATTTATTAGTTAATTCTAGTGTATGCTCATCAAAAAGAGAAGCAAGAGAACTTATTAGTTCAGGAAGTATAAGTATAAATGGGGAAAAGATTACAGATTTAGAATTTGTTATATCAGAATATTTTGCAATAGATAACAAATATGTAGTAATAAGAAGAGGCAAAAAAAAATATTTCTTGGTATTATTTAAATAAAAAAACAAGCGAGTGCTTGTTTTTTTCTACTTATTATAAAATTCTACTACTAATGATTCGTTGATTTCTTGACTTAATTCACTTCTTTCAGGATATCTTAAATAAGTACCTTCAAGTTTGTTTTTGTCAAATGAAACATATTCTACATTTCTATTTATGTTTTCTAATGTTTCTTTCATTGCCTTATGTTCCTTAGAATTTTCTCTTACAGAAACTACATCTTTAGGTTTTACTTGATATGAAGGAATATCAACCTTTTTACCATTAACATTGATATGTCCATGGTTAACAAATTGTCTTGCAGCTCTTCTAGTAGAAGCAATACCCATACGATATACGATGTTATCAAGTCTACTTTCTAATAACTTAAGCATATTTTCACCATGAATACCTTTTAACTTTCCTGCTTTTTCAAAAGTCCTTCTTAGTTGTTTTTCACTAATACCATAAGTAAATCTAATCTTTTGTTTTTCAACTAATTGAATATCATAGTTAGAAGATTTACCTCTTCTACTATTACCATGTTGACCTGGTCTATAAGGCTTTTTAACTAAATCCTTACCAGTTTCTAAAGTAGAAATACCTACACGACGACTCTTTTTATAAGCTGGTCCTGTGTATCTAGACATAACATTTCTCCTTTCTTTTGTTTACTATAAACAAGAGATTATATTTAAATTTATAGGGTGTTTACTTACATTTTCGTTAAAGCAGCTTTTAACTACTAATTTATTTCAAATAAACACATTACATACCTAAATATAATGCTGCCAAAATGTTTAAAGCATATGTATTATAATATTTAATTTAGACTAAGTCAATACTCAAAACAAAAAGACTCAATGTGAGTGTGACTTTTTAGCGAAAATGTCAATTTCTTTCCATATTTTTAACTACTTAAAATGTACTTTCACTATTATATTTTATACATAAGATATAGTGGTGGTGAATATGAAAAAAATTATTGTAGACATAAGAGAATCTTATGAATATAAGATGGGACATATACCTAATTCTATAAATATAACAAAAGATTTATTAGAGTTAGTACCTGAAAAATACTTAAATAAAAATGATTACTATATTTTGTATTGTGATTTGGGTTTAGCCTCATTAAAATTATCAAATGAATTAAATAAAAAAGGATATCATACTACTTCTTTAAATGGCGGATATACTAGTTATCAAGATAGTGTTAAGTAAATGATATTACATTGTAAAAAAAGAAGACTTGCTATATAATTATAATGAGGTGGTAAAGTGGAATATGTAATAATTATTTTACTTATTATAGTAATAGTTTTAGTTACTATATCATTATTTAAGAATATAAATGAAAGTAATATTACTGAGAGATTAGGTAGATTTGAAACTAATATAACTAAGGAAATTGGAGATTTTAAACATGACTTTAGTAAAAATTTAAACAATGATTTTATTAGCTTAAATGACAAGATAGAAGAAAGACTAATAAAAATAAACGAGAAAGTAAATAGTAGACTTGATGAGAATTTTGAAAAGACTAATAAAACATTCTTATCTGTTTTAGAAAGATTATCTAAGATAGATGAAGCTCAAAAGAAGATAGAAACTTTATCTAGTGATATTGTATCTTTACAAAGTATTTTAACTGATAAAAAGAGTAGAGGTACTTTTGGAGAAGTGAATTTGTACAATATTTTAGTCAATGTATTTGGTGAAAATAATACAAAGATGTATGAAGTGCAGCATAAGTTTAGTAATGGAAATATTGTAGATGCAGTTATTTATGCTCCAGAACCTCTTGGAGTTATTGCTATAGATTCAAAATTTCCTCTTGAGAATTATCAAAAATTAGTAGATAGAAATATTTCCAAGTTGGAAAGAGAATTGTATGAAAAGAAATTTAAAAGTGATGTTAAAAAACATATCGATGATATAAAAAATAAATATATAATACCTGGCGTTACATCTAATCAAGCATTTATGTTTATACCTGCTGAAGCAGTGTTTGCAGAATTAAATGCATATCATCAAGATATAATCGAATACGCATATAAAAATAGAGTGTGGATAACTTCACCTACGACACTTATGTCTATGCTTACAGTAGTCCAGACAGTTGTTAAGAATATGGAAAGAGATAAATATGCAGTTATTATACAAAAGGAATTACAAGCATTGAGTTTAGAATTTAGTAGATATAAAGAAAGATGGGATTCACTACAAAAAAGTATTGAAAGAGTATCTAAAGATGTAAAAGATGTAAATGTTACTACTCTTAAAATATCTAGTAAATTTGAATCTATAAATAAAGTAGAAGTAGATAAGTTCTTAAATAAAAATGAATAGTGTTTTGCTATTCATTTTTATATAAATAATATTGTAATAATTCCTGCAATTAGACAATAGTATACAAAATATTTAAGTTTTCCTTTTTCCATAACGTTTTTAAACCACTGTATACTAAAGTAAGTTACTATACATGCAGTTATAGTACCTAGTATATATGGTAATATAAAATCACTACTTATTCTATTATCTAATACATCTTTAACACCTAATATCATCGTTGCAATACTTATTGGAAGATATAACATAAAACTATATTTAAAAGCAGTCTCTCTTTCTAAGTTTCTACTCATTCCGCCAACTAAAGTAGATCCACTTCTACTTATACCAGGAAAAAGTGCAATAACTTGAAATATACCAATTATAATCGCATCTTTAAAAGACATATCTTCTTTTTTCTTTTTTCCTTTAATATCTTTTACTAAAAACAACATAAATGAAGTAATTAGTAAAGATATTCCAACTATTTTAGTGGAACTAACAGACTCTATTACATCTTTAAGCAAAAGACCAATAATACCAGCAGGTATAGTACTTATTACTATCATCCATGCATATTTATAATTTATACTGTACTTTTTATCTTTAGTCTTAATATACATAAAGAAATCTTTAATTATATTTATTATTTCTTTTCTATAAAAATATGCGATTGCAATAAAACTTCCAAAATTCACAAATATTTCAAAATTTAAGTCATTTAAAGATTCTACATTTAAAATAGATTTAAATATAACTAAATGTCCACTAGATGAAACAGGTATAGGTTCTGTAAACCCTTGAATTATTCCTAAAATCATATACATTATTATTTTCATAAAACACCTCTATTAAATTATATACTAAAATTCATAAATATTAAATATTATTTAATAGGTGATTTATGTTTTTTAGAATATTATGTTTTTTAATGGGAATAATACTTACAGTAATTGGATTTACAAATATAATTTTATACTTAAATTTATTATCATTTGGGTATAGTTTTTTAGAATATGTAAATTTTATTATTAGAAGAGTAGAATTTATATGTTTATTTATAGGACTATTCATAATATGGATGTCAATTTCTTATAGGAGGGTTCATGAAATACATTTATGATATAATTTTAAATTTTAATGAAAGATTGTATGAGTTTTATGAATGGAAAGATACGGATAATATCGAATATATAAAAAAAATACCAATAGTAAAAGTTACTGATAAAGTATTTTCTGATTTAAAAAATAATGAAGTTATAGTAGAAGAAAAATTTATAAAAGAAATATATAATAGATGTGAAGTATACACAGATTATGGTATTGAAAGAATAAACTATGCATGTTTATTTTGTGTAGATGATGGTGTTATAGCACTTGAATTTAATGGTAATGGAAAATCTATTTATATTAGTGATATGTGTATAGATGAAATGATAGATATATTAGAATATGTAAGAAAACTTACTGTTTATGATTTAGATTACAAGCTATCAATTATGCATCAAAAATATTTAGTTACAAGAGAAGAAGAGTCTATGATAAACTTTATTAAAAGAGAAATTAGTTCTATTAGTAAAAGTGAGAATATAGATAAATTAAGGTATATTTATTACGAATGTTTTAATAGGAAAGAAGAAAATGTTTCAAAAATATTTTTAGATTTAGATGAGTATATATCAGAAAATCCTAGTAAACTATTTAATTTACTTATGCTTAGTTATTCAAAGGGTTTACAAAAATAATTTTTTTTGATATATTATTTTCAAACGATGAGAAGAGAAGTAGCATAATCTCTTGCTATTAGTGAGCTTGGTATAGTGAAAACAAGTTAGCAATATTATGTGAACAACACTTTGAGTTTTCTGAAGAATTAAGTAGAACAGAAACGATGATTACGTTATAATCAAAAGTGACTAATTTGTATTAGTAAATTAGGTGGTACCACGGATTATATTCGTCCTATATAAGGATGAATATTTTTATTTTAAGGAGGAAATTTATGAAATTAGATGTTAAAGATATTTTTGATAAGAATTATTGTGATAAAGAAGTAATAGTAGAAGGTTGGGTTAGAAATCATAGAAAACAAAAAGAACTTGGTTTTATCGATTTTTCTGATGGAACATGTTTTAATCATTTACAAATCGTATATGATAACAAATTAAGTAGTTTTGATGATATTACAAAGATTAAAAATGGCTCTAGTATAAGAGCTATTGGTAATATAGTAAAATCAGAGGGAAAAGGACAAAGTATTGAATTAAGAGTAAAAGATATAATACTTCTTGGGGATTGTCCTGATGATTATCCAATGCAACCTAAACCACATTCTAGAGAATTCTTAAGAGAAAAAGCTTATTTAAGACCTAGAGTTAATCTTTTTCAGGCTGTATTTAGAGTAAGAAGTGTAGCATCTTTTGCAATTCATACTTATTTTCAAAACAAAGGATATGTTTATGTACATACACCAATAATTACTGCAAATGATGGAGAAGGTGCTGGACAAATGTTTCAAGTTACTACATTAGATGTAGGAAAAAAAGTTGATTATAGCAAAGACTTTTTTGGAAAAAAAGTAGGGCTTGCAGTTACAGGGCAACTAGAGGCAGAAACATTCGCACTTGCATACAAGAAAACATATACTTTTGGACCAACATTTAGAGCAGAAAATTCTAATACAAAAACACATGCAGCAGAATTTTGGATGATAGAACCAGAAATCGCATTTTGCGATTTAGATGGTCTTATGGACATAGAAGAAGATATGCTTAAATTTGTAGTTAAATATGTGCTTGATAATTGTAAAGAAGAAATGCAATTTTTAGATAAATTTGTTGAAAAAGGACTAATAGAAAAATTAGAAAAATTAGTAAATAGTAAATTTACTAGAATAGATCATGATGAAGTTATTACTATACTTAAAAATGCTAAAGTAAAATGGGAATTTGAACCTGAATATGGAGAAGATATAGCAAAAGAACATGAAAAATACATTACTGAATATTTTAATGGACCAGTGTTTATTAAAAATTGGCCAAAAGATATTAAAGCATTCTATATGAAACAAAATGAAGATGGTAAAACTGTTGCTGCTGTTGATTTAGAAGTTCCAGGAGCAGGTGAACTTATGGGAGGATCTCAAAGAGAAGAAAACTATGATAAACTAGTTAATAGAATGAAAGAATTAGATATGTCATTTGAAGAATTAGAATGGTATATTGATTTAAGAAAATTTGGAGGCTGTGTTCATTCAGGATTTGGCATGGGTTTTGAAAGATTACTTATATATTTAACAGGAGTAGATAATATAAGAGATGTTATTCCATATCCAAGAACTACAGGAAATTGTGAATATTAGTATAAAAATAGAAATATTAGTACATCATAAAAGTGAGGAGGATATATGAAAAAAGTACTAATATTTTTGTTTTTTATTTTAATAATTAGTGGCTGTGGAAAAAACACAGATACACCAACAAGTGAAGTAAAAAGATTATTTTCTAATTATAATAGTTTAAGTAGTGATGTTTTAATACAACTAGATTCAGTAATGGAAAGTGAAGATTTAAGTGATGAACAAATTGTAAAATATAAAGAAGTATTAAAAAGACAATATGAAGATTTAAAATACAAAATAAATGATGAAGTAATAAGCGATGATAAAGCAATAGTAAGTGTAGAAGTAGAAGTTTATAATCTAGTTAAAGCAATAGATGAAAGTGAAGAATATTTAGAAAATAATAAAGATGAATTTTATAAAGATGACAAATTAGATAGTAGTAAATTTTGGGATTATAAATTAGATAAAATGAAAGAAGAAAAAGAAAGAGTAAAATATACGATAGACTTTTCATTAACCAAAATAGATGATAAATGGAATTTAGATGAACTATTAGAAACAGATAGACAAAAAATTCATGGATTATATAAATAAGTGTAATTTTAGATAAACAAAAAATTGTATAATATAGGTAACAACATAATAATTACCTATATTTTTTAATGAATAAAATAAAATGAAAAAGACGAATAAAATGATTTGTAAAAAATTAAAAAAATTTATAAAAAACACTTAACAACATCTACATAAAATAATAAAAGAATTACAAAACTTAATGAACTGTAATTTTTTTTATAACCTTATATTTATCATTATTTCTATTTTTTTGAGTATATTTTATTAGGTGATGTTATGAGGAAGTTAGTTTTGTTGTTATTATTATTTTTACCTATAAATATATTCGCACTTTCTGTTACTTCTAAAAGTGCAATACTTATGGATGAAG
>CALVQZ010000009.1 GCA_944358275.1 uncultured Bacilli bacterium | reverse complement strand
AAAATCCAGAGCAAGAATTTATTAATATGTATTTAAATCTAATTACCACAAATTGTGAAAATAAATTGCTAAAATTACAAATGATTAAAGACTTTTATAATTATGCAACAAGAAATATTAATTTAGGTAATAACTATAGAATTCTTATAAAAAGTAAAAATAAACAAATTAAAAAAAATAATACTATATAATATAATTAATAAAAATACAAAAAGAGGATTAAATTATTTTTAATAATTTTTCCTCTTTTTTAATATGCATTTAGACAAAACAAAAACTTACAAACTTTTTACAGTCAGTAAGTTAAATTTACATGTCGTGCTTTAAAATATAAATAATTGGGAAGAAAATAATAGATAACTTCAATTTTTATCTGTTTTTACCTATTTTTATCTATTTTTTATTATTTAATTATTTTTACTCTTTTTCTCTGTAGAATTTACAAAAAACTACCGATATTTTAATCAGTAGTCTTTTATCTATAACTTAAATTGTGAATTATATAAGTTAGCATAAAATTTATTTAACTTCATCAATTCTTTGTGATTACCTTGTTCAATAATATTACCATCTTTCATTACTAAAATTAAATCAGCATTCTTTATTGTAGATAATCTATGTGCAATAATAAACGATGTTTTATTTTCAGCAAGCTTATCCATTGCTTTTTGTACTAACTCTTCAGTTCTAGTATCAACATTAGATGTAGCCTCATCTAAAATTAAGAATGGAGATTCCTTTAGCATACCTCTTGCTATCGTTAAAAGTTGTTTTTGACCTGCTGATATTGAATCACTTCCTGTAATTAAAGAATCGTAACCATTAGGTAAAGTCTTAATAAAATGATCTAACCCAACTATCTTACATATCTTTGTAACTTCTTCATCACTTACATTCTCTTGATTATACTTAATATTTTCTTTTATAGTACCTTCAAAAACCCATGTATCCTGTAAAACCATTATAAATAAATCGTGAATATTCTCTCTAGTCAAATTTTTTGTAGAAATGCCATCTATCCTTATATCACCAGAGTCAATTTCATAAAACTTCATAAGTAAGTTTACCATGGTAGTTTTCCCCGCACCAGTAGGACCAACTATTGCTATCTTCTCACCAGGTTTTGCAACTGCACTAAAATTTTTAATAGTTTGATTATCATTACCATCATACTTAAATGTTACATTATCAAATTCAATTTTTCCTTTTACTTTTGACTTATCTAAATACTTCTTTATAGCTTCTTCGCTAGATAATTCCTCTTCATCTAAAAACTCAAATACTCTTTCACTAGCAGCAGCAGTAGTTTGTAAATTAGTCATAGATTGTGCAATTTGTGATAAAGGAGATACGAATAATCTAACATACACAATAAATGCTACTATAACACTAAAACTAATATAATTATTCATAGTAAGTAATGCTCCTACAATACAAACTGCCACATACCCAAAATTGCCTATAAAATTCATCATTGGATGCATAAGTCCAGATAAAAATTGACTCTTTCTATTCGCATCATCCAATTTATCATTAAGCACATCAAACTTAATATCAGCATCCCTCTTACCATTATATGCTTTAACTACATTTAATCCTGAATAAATCTCTTCAATATGCCCATTTAAATTACTTAATTCCTCTTGTTTAGCAACAAAATACTTTTGTGATTTTGATAAAATTTTAGACATAAACCAAAAACCAAATAAACTAGAAATAATAGCAGTAAGTGCTAAAATATAATTAGTTACAAACATCATAATTGTAGTACCTACAAATAATGTTGTCGCACTTACTAAAGTTGCAAGTGAATTATTCATAGATTGAGCAATAGTATCTACATCATTTGTAACTCTTGATAATATATCTCCTGTTGAAGTATTATCAAAATATTTAAGAGGTAACTTATTTATCTTTTTAGATATAAAAGTTCTTAGTTTTTTAGCAAACTTATTTGAAACATTTGTCATAAGTATAGATTGAATATAATTGAATATTGCACTTAATACATATAAAATAATTAAAAGCAACGCTATATTTTTTATTTTATCCATATCCATCTTAGGGCTTACAACTTTTCTTATATTGTTAGGCATAGAATCAATAGCAGAATACATTTCACTTGTATCTTCTAAAGTACTCATCTTATTTATAAATATAGCTTGTTCTTTAGGAGTAATTGTAACTCCATCAATAACAACATCTTCAAATAAAACATAAGCAACTGAATCAGAAATAATTACTTTATTATCACTCATCGAGCTTAATAAAGTATATTTATCTTCAACACTAATCACTATATCATCTATTTTAGATTCACTAGCTATTAAACTAAATCCTGGATAAGATAACTCACAAATAAGTTTCATAATCTCATCTTCACTAGTAGAAGATAACATTTTATTAACAATATTTCTATCTTCATCACTTAACGGAGCTTTTAATAATTCACTCATAGAATTATGACTTAATTTAATATCCATTATAGAACTAACTTTTTCATTTGAAATATTATTCTTTATTTTTTTAGTAAGAGTTTCCATATTATCTTTATTAACAACTAAACCCTCACTTATTACATCGGTTAAGTTAGATAATATATTAGGAGTACAGATAGATAATATAGAACTTAATATAGCTAAAAATAATGCTACATAAATAAATTTTCTAAAATTACCAAGTTCATGAAACAATCTTTTTACAGCTGATTTAAAATCTTTTGCTTTCTCTCCTACATTTTCATTAGGACCTCTACCTACTCTTGCCATTATTTAACTCCTCCTTTGATAATTGGGATAATGCAATTTGCTTATAAACAGAACAATTTTTTAATAATTCTTCATGTGTACCCATACCAACACACTTACCATTATCTAAAACCAATATTTTATCTGCATGCATAATAGTACCTATTCTTTGTGCTACTATTAAACAAGTCGCATCTTTAGTATATTTTTTTAATTCCTTTCTAAGATTATAATCAGTCTTATAATCTAATGCTGAAAAAGAATCATCAAAAATATATATTTCAGGTTCTCTAGCAATAGCTCTTGCAATTGCTAACCTTTGTTTTTGACCACCAGATATATTAGTACCACCTTGTGCTATATGTGAATCATACTTATCATCCATCTTTTCAACAAATTCAGAAGCTTGTGCTATTTTAACTGCATTCTTTATTAGTTTTAAATCCTTATTTTTACCATTATCACCATAGCTTACATTATAAGATACAGTTCCATTAAACATAACTGCCTTTTGTGGAATATAACCTAGTTTATTATATAAAAATTCTAAATCATACTCTTTTACATTAACACCATCAACCAAAACCTCACCATCAGTAACATCATAAAATCTAGGTACTAAGTTTATTAAAGTAGACTTACCACTTCCAGTAGATCCAATAAACGCAACTGTATCACCTTTATTTGCTTTAAACGAAATATCTTTCAAAATATAATTTTCAGCATCAGGATATTTAAAAGAAACATTTCTAAATTCAACAGTACCAACTTCATCAGTTTTATTTTCCTTTAAAGTACCATTTTTAATTGAAACTTCAGTATCTAAAACCTCATTTATACGAGATGCAGAAACTTGTGCTCTTGGTAATATCATAAATATCATAGCAAGCATCAAAAATGACATAATTACTTGTATAGCATAACTTGAAAATACTATCATATCACCAAACAATTGTAATTTTTCAACTAACATTGCTTCTTTAATTAAATGTGCTCCCACAAAATAAATAGCAAGTGTAAGTGTATTCATAACAAGATACATTACAGGAGACATAACAGCAAAAGCCTTTTGATTAAACAATTGTTGATTTGTAAGTTTTTCATTAACGCCTTCAAACTTATTCTCTTGATATTCTTCCGCATTAAATGCTCTTACTACTCTAATACCATTTAAATTCTCTCTTGTTACACCATTTAATTTATCTATTAACTTTTGTACAATCTTAAACTTAGGTAAAACAATAGCAATTAAACACCCAATTACAGCAAGTAATACAACAACAGCAACAGCAGTAATTACACTCCATTCAAAATTCTTATTTAAAATCTTAGTTACAGCCCATACAGCAGTAATAGGAGCCTTTATCAATAATTGAAGTCCCATACCAATAAACATTTCAATCTGAGTAATATCATTAGTAGTTCTAGTAATCAAACTACTAGTAGAAAACATCTTTATTTCACTTAAAGATAATTCTTCAACTTTATTAAATAATTTCTTCCTAATCTTTTTAGAAAAGCGAGCAGACAAATTAGCAACTATATAACCAACAATTATTGAAAATACTAAACTGCCAAATGCACAAAGCATCATATATCCACCATTTATTAAAATATCAGACATACTGCTACCTTCAGTTTGTACAAGTACAGTTATTTTTGACATATAATCAGGCATTTTTAAATCTAGCCATACTTGAAGAACAATAAATATAAGAACAATAAATACATATAACCACTCTCTTTTATCAAAGTTCCTAATCAATTTCAACATTATAATCACATTCCTTTCCAATATTTTCTTTCATTTTATCAATAACATTTAAAAATAATTTTAACTCATCATCACTAATACCCCTAGTTATTATATTCGTAGCAGCAATCATTTTTTTCCTCATTTTAATAAAAATACTCTTAGTATTATCCATCAATACAATCTTCTTAGAACGAGCATCATCATCACTAGGTACTCTAACAAGAAGACCATTTTTCTCCATAGTATTCAAAATACCAGATAAAGTAGCTCTTCTTAAATTAAGAGATTTCTCCAAATCCTTTTGATACACATCCCCTTCATTATTAAAAATATAAGAAATAATTCTAACCTGTGTAGTTGGAATAGTTCTTAATCCATCACTACCTCCATCCATACTAATAATTAGTCTTAAAATATGAACATCCAATTCTTTTATACTTTCCAATATATTTTCCATAACATCACCTATTTTGTTAGTTGCCTTACATAATATATCACTTTATTATATATGTGTCAATACAAAAAATTACATTTATGAATTAAAGCAAATAAAAAAAGCACTAATAAATTATTAGCACTTCTAATACTATATGCACCTTTTTTACTCATATTTATAACTTTCTATTTTACATTTTCATATTTATTCAAAAACATATTTTTGAAAAGCACCCCGCGTCCACTCTTGTCCCTACCCTGTTTGGACGCGTTTTTACCAAATACTAATTATCAGTACCTGCATTTAGAATGTAAGGGTCACTACTTGTTCCTAACCCACTTTCTATAAGGACTTCAGACTTTAGATATATTGAAGGCCGCACGCCG
>CALVQZ010000008.1 GCA_944358275.1 uncultured Bacilli bacterium | reverse complement strand
TATCATAACTTCTTATAACTGGTCCTGTACCTGAACCTATATCTATCATGTTTTTATTTGAATCATAAACTATACCAGCATGACCATCGAATACGATTAAATCTGCAGGTTGAGCATCATTATAATTTACTGAACTACCAGCTTTATGTTGAGCAACAGATCCATGACCTATATCAATACCAGCAGCTCTTTCAAATACATGGTGTGTAAATCCAGAACAGTCTGATGTTAATTTGTTTTTATCTATACCTTTAGAACCATATATATACTTTAGTTTCTTTTCAAACGCTTTAGCATATCCTAACACTTTTTCATATAGTCTAATATTACCATCACCACCCATATTTTCTTTAAGTAATTTAGGTGATAATGAAATCGCACCAATTTCACTATTTAACGAATCTGTAAATAAACCTTTTACCCCAGGTATTTTACCTTTAGATTTACTTAATCTATTTTTAGTTGTACTTGTAGGTTTTAATACCATAGCTTTCTTTAAACCACCCATTAAACTAGATAGTTTAAACGATTTACTATAGTTTTTACCTCTAGGGTCACTTACGAACACGTTGTCTCCTTGAATGTTATTTGCAACTACTATATGACCATCTTTAGTATAAGGAGAATCAATTCCGTTTCCTCTACCAGAAAGAAGTACAGGAGTTCCTTCTTTTAAATTTCTTATTATGTCTGCTTCATTTTCAGTATCTTCATAATTCATTCCAAATTTTTTAGCTATTTCAGGGAATAAGTTATATGTTGAATAGCCAGGAAGTTCTTTTTTACCTAATGCAGCTATTGTATCAGGAGTTATCTCTTCACCAGTTAATTGAGATATTGTCATAGCTATAGATGTAGGTCCACATCCAGCATCAGACATAGATTTATCTCCTATTTTTGTATTAGCCCATCTTCTATCATTTTGACTATAGAATACAAACTTGTTATTGTTATTAGTAGTGTTAGTTGGTTGAATGAATCCACTATCAGAATTACTTCTAACAGAATATGCAGAATTTGAACTTATACCAGAAGAACCAGCATTATTATCCTCTTTATTTTTCTTAAATACTTTATCTATTAGATCTTCGAAGAATTTCTTAGGATCATCCATGCTAAATGTTGGAGAAATAGTTGAAACTGATTTAACTTTAATATTTTTTATACCTTTAGCCATATCATTAACTTTTTTCTTCATATTAGTTAGTATTGTACTAAATGATTTAGTTAAGTTTTTAGTTTCTTTTTCCATTGTTTTAACATTAGATTTATTCTCTTTATCGAATTTCTTTTTAATATCTTTAGCATACTTAGTTAACGTTTTATTTATGTCATTGAAAGATTTAGTTACAGTTTTAGTGCTTGTATCTAATCCTTTCTTAATAGAATTACCAGATTTCTTAACTGAGTTATTTAGTGATGTAAATGATGAG
This sequence comes from uncultured Bacilli bacterium, assembly GCA_944358275.1. Taxonomy (GTDB): domain Bacteria; phylum Bacillota_I; class Bacilli_A; order RF39; family UBA660; genus CAG-1193. Next base: position 5,111 of record CALVQZ010000008.1, on the reverse strand, counting down.
TTTATTGTTTTATTAACTTTACTTGTAGTTTCATCAACTTTATCTGTAGTGTTATTTTTCTTAGCTTTAGTTTGAGTGGCTTTCTTTAATGTCTTAGTGTTTGTATCATCACCATCACCTTTACCCATCAACTCATTAGTAGTAACAACAGATGCTTCTGCAAATGCGTTATATTTCGCATTATTTATATCTTTAAGATTTTGATCTGCGGAATTCATATCACTAGTATCGACATTTAAAGCGTTATTAACTTTACCGTTTTGCATAGCTTCTATCTGTTGTTGTCTCATACTCTTTTTCTTAGTAGTACCTATTTTAGCTTGAGCTTTTTCTTTCTTTTTAGTGTTAGCATTTAATCTCCATTGATAGAAAGCTTTAGTTAATGGATTATTTGCGTTTTCCAACTTATCTTGATATTTAGTTATTTTCTTATCAGCTTTATTTATCTTTTTATTATATTTTTCTTCACGTTTTTCAGCATAACCATTAAATAACTTCTCAGTTGAAGCATTTTTTAATGCTTTGATATTAAACATTTTACCTACATGATTTGTTAAGTTAACCCCAATAGAGCCGTAAAGATACGCCAACCTATCAGTTAAACTTAATTTTGCATCAGTATTTAACCCCATATGACCTTTTATAGATTGTGATTGGAAAGAACCTTTGAAATTTTTAACCCAATCATTACCTAGTATTTTTTCACCTAGAGTTTTAGATGTTTTATCTTTCCATGCGTTACTATCAAGTTTAGTTCCATTTTCGTTGTTATATTGAAGTCTTTGAAGCTCCATTAATTCTGCAGTAGATACACCAGTACCAGATATATCTTTAAGTGATAGCTTAGATAAATCTTTTAATTTACCAGTCTTTTCATCAATAAAATCTTCTAAATTACCTTTAGCTGCTTTTATCGCTTCTTCAGTACTCATACCATCTATTTTTCCAGTAAAGTCCATACTTAAATCTATTACTTTACCAAGATTTACAGGTAATGCTTGATATATCCATCTAGCTATATTTTGCATAAAGTCAAAACCGTATAAACTAGAAGTGATTTCATTGATTATCCATATTATAGCCATAAATGAGAATCCACATAAACCTTGTAAAAATGCAGTTATGTTTTTCATATCCATATCAACATGACTTTCAGGTACCCCGAATAAGTTTCCAGCATTACCTTTAGTGTAACCTGACAATACGTCATACGCTGTCGTACATAATTCAAGTGCAGCTCCTACTGGAGTTGCATCTGCAGCAGTATCTATTATAAACGTACTTATTTTAGAACCCCATTTACGATATATAGTATCAGAGTTTTTAAGTAATTTAGCTAATATATCATCTGCTTGTTTTGTTATTTTACCTAATCCTGGGAATTTTTTAGCAGCTCTAGTTTGTAGTTCTAATACTGCTGATTTAGCAACATTTATAAATTTCGTAACTATATTACCTGCACGTTGAGAAGCAGTTTTTGCTGTATCAACTACTGCACCAATAGGTTTAGCTATTCCTTTTCTAGCAGATTTATCTATTACATCTCCTGTATAATTGTAGGCTGTACCTAAAAAACTTTGACCTGATCTTTGTATTTTAGGGTTAATATAATTGTCAATTTTAGTTATAGTTCTACCTACACCATCTTTTGTTTTAGATATAGCGTTAGAAGTAGTGTTTACAACTTTCTTACCATTTTCAATTACAGGTTTTACTATTTTCTCACCTGCTACTTGAATTGGTTTCATAAATGCTTTTCTAGTTCCTTTATGTCCAAATTTACCTACTGTACTAGATAATTGATTATCATAAATAAACATTCCATCAGCATCAAGTCTTTCTTCTCTACCATAACCTTCGAATACACTTGTAGTATCAGCTCCCCATTCATCAGCAATTTCTTTATATTTATTATATGCATCTAATCCTAAAAGAGTTGTAGCTGCAGCTGCAGCTCCACCTATTCCTAATGATGATAGAATCTTTGCAAGTAATCCAGGTAAGTTACCTATAGCTGAAAGTATATTGTCAAAGAAGCTACCAGTCGCTTTCGTTCCTTTAGAAACTGCATTTGTTACTCCATGTATTGCACCTAATATACTATCTTTCCATTGTTTTTCTTCTTTTTCTTTTTTAAGTTCTTTAGCTTTATTTTGAAGATAATCTACAGATTTTCTAGAAACTTTAGTTTTTCTATCCCTATCTTCTAATTCATTCATTTGTGATTCTTCAAATTCTGTTAATCCTAATGCATTATCAGCTCTATCTTTTTTATCATTATTAAATAACTTACTTAACAGTGAATTATTGTTTTTCATCATTCCTCTTAATAAACCAGCTGGTTTTTTAGGAACTACCATTTCTCCTTGATGTAATTCTGCTATATAACCATCGTTAGGAACTTCATCTAACCCATCTGCATGTGATTGACCCATTCCTCTAAGTGTATCTTTTAAGTTATCTACAGCTTCACCGTTAGTTAACCTTTTAAGATTATCTTTTAATAAGTTTTTAATTTCTTTTAACGTATCTATCTTTTCAGTTTCATTTTTAGGTGTATCTTTTATTAATTCAGATATTTTAGAAATCTTTTCCTTAGTTTCCTCCATTTCAACTGCAGTCTTTTCTTGGAACCAAGCTTGTTTATCTTTAAGTTCTTTTTCTCTAGCTTCCATTTGTTTTTTACTTGCAAATTTCCAACCAGATTGTTTACCGAATGCCATATCTTCTTCAAATTGTCTTTGCATTTCTGCACGTTTATTAGCTCTTTTTTGTAATTCAGCCTCTAAAGCTTCATCACTACCTTTGTTTTTCTTTCTATCTTTTCTTTTTTGTCTATAACTAAGCTTTTCGTTTAATATACTTTCTTCTTCATCAGAACTTATGAACTGATTTCCAAGTCCTTTCATTAATCCTCCAAATGAGAAATTAGTGGACATTTCGTCTCTAAAATTCTGCATTCTTTGTTTTCTTTCATCTCTCATTACACGTTTTTCATTGTAAGCATTAGCCATATTTCCTAAACCAGTTAAAAGTTTTATAGGAGATGTCGCTATACCTAATAACGCTTTACCGAATAGAGAGAATGATTTCTTTATAGCATTTCCAATAGGATCAAGAATCTTTTTCATTGCTTTACCTAATGGTTTAGCAACATTTTCAGTAAATGATTCAACTATAGGATCGGTTACTTTATGCATCATATTACTTACCGCATTTTTAGCGTCTTCAAGCATAAATAATCCAGCTTGTTTAATAGGTGCAAAAGCATCTAATATTGGATTAAATATTTTCTTCTTAAAGAATCCATATATCTTATCATTCATTTCAGAAGCTTTTATTTTAAGTGGACTCACTACAGCAGTATCGAACCAGTTAGTAAACTTAGTTACTAATCCACCATATCTCTTTCCATCTATATCCTTTTCACCGAATAAGAATTCTTGGAATTTATCTGATGAAGCTGTTATACCACCTGCTAATCCTAACATTGCTCCAAGAACAGGACCACCTGGAAGTAAGAATGAAGGTAATAATCCTACACCTTGTGCAACTCCAGCAATTACTCCAGAACCACCTAAGAATGCAGCAAGTTTTGGATTTGAATCTTCTCCAGTGACTTTTCCTATAGTGTTTTTATATAATTTCCCGAAAGCTCCATTCATCATTGAACGTGAATCTTTATCTTTGAAATCTTTACCGTATAAGAATTCTTGGAAAGCATCTGATTTAGATACTAACCCACCAGCCATACCTAATATAGCACCTGTAACAGGTCCTCCTGGTAAGAAGAATCCTGGTAAGAATCCAGCAACACCACCAACTACAGCACCTTTCTTGATAGCTCCACCATTTTTTTCTATTGAATCAACTAAAGACTTAGGTATAAACCCACCCATTCTTTGTCCTTTTTCATTTTTCTCACCAAATAACCATTTTTTAAATGTTTCTGATTGAGATAAGAAACTTGCTGTTGTACCTACTAAAGCAGCACCTAATGGACCACCTGGTAATAATATACTTCCTAATATACCCATTTTAGATGCAAATGCAGTTTTGATTACAGCAGATCCTAATCCAGCACCTATAGCTTTAGGTAATCTTGGTTTTACTTTATCCATAAGTTGTTTAAATGTTTCTTTAGTATTAGATTCACTAAGTTTTTTCTCACCAAATAAATTAACTTTAAATTGATTAAATCCATCCATGAAATCATTGGTTAATTTACCTATTAATCCACCTTTGTTTTCACCATCACCTTTTGTTAATTTATCTACAGATCCAGTGAAGAAAGATTTTAATTTATTTAATATACCATTCGGATTTGCTTCGACCTTAGTTCCGTCTGACATTGTATATGCTTGACCAGTGAAATAAGCACCAACGCCTTTTATAGTATCATGGAAGAATCCTTTAACTCTGTCTACTAAACCTTCTTTTTGCTCACCTAATAAATCATCTTTTTCATCTTCATATGTACCAAATACTATTCGATATATCTGTTTATCTATCATCGATGAAAACTTATTGATACCATTATTAAGCTTACTGAATTTTCCACTATATTTTCTAGTTATCTTATTTTCACTAACTATATCTTCTTTACTTTTTTCATAAGCGATCTTTAGGTCTTCGTCACTCATGTTTAATATTTCATCATAGTTGTAATTCTTTGCTTTTATTTTTTTCTTTTCTTCAGCTCTTTGTTTTTCTTCACTAATTTCATTAGCTTCTTTATCTAATAATTTTTTATTTGGTATTTCATCACTATTAAATGGGAATACTCTTATACCGTTTATAAGTGCCGATCTTATATCTCTCAAATAGTCTAATTGCGTTAAACCGAACTTATCAGCACCTCTTTTACCCCCATAAGCAACTTTACCAGTGTCAGTGTCATCATTATATAATAGAGAATATCCTGATAAGTTAGGATTTTTTCTAACTTCATCCATAAACATGTTAGTTCTTTTTCCACTATTATATATACCAGTTTCTACTAGTTTAATAAGCTCTTTAGTATTTATACCTTTTAACACTTTTTTCATAAATTCTGTTCTATCTGGATCACTATCAAATAACATCTCTTCATCTAGTTCGTTATATAAATC
>CALVQZ010000007.1 GCA_944358275.1 uncultured Bacilli bacterium | reverse complement strand
CGTGCTAAGAAAAAACAAAGTGTTATTGATAAACTTAAAGGGTTCTTTGATAAGTACTTTGGAATTGGTGGGGGTAGATTTTGAAATTATAATTTAATAATTTATGTAAAATAACCTGATTGTATTTGATACATCAGGTTATTTTTTATAACAATTATTTTATATGATTTATTGTGCTTAATATAAATAAAAGTTGTTCATCAGAAAGAGATTGTAATTCTTTTAAAATCTTTTGGATTAATTCAGGATATTTAGTATCTTCTTTAAAAATTCTTCAGGAGTTATGCCGAAATAATCACATATAGTAATAAATTCTTTCATTGGTGATAAGGCTTTTCCGGAGGATATATTGTATATATAACCATGACTGTGACCTAACTCACAACTGATAAAAATTCCACAGAGAAGATAATATATAAACATTCAATAAGTTTCTTAATTTTATCATATATATTTTTATTCTAGAATTTTACTAATTTATTTATTAGAAGTAATTAAATTTTATCAAAATATATAGTACCTTTAGTTTTTTATATGCTATATCATAATTCTAAGGTTGCAGTTGAAATTTTATCTAATATTAATATTTTAGATAATACCATTCTAGAAGATAAAGCCTATAATGCAAATGAGATTTTAAATTATATTTAACAACAAGGAATTAACTATGTAATACCTAATACCACCAAAAGCAAACAATAGTAATCTGTGGTATTGTGATTTGGTACTCTATAAGCTATAAAGAACAATGTGTAGTTGAATGATTTTTTCTTGATTTGAAATAATACAGACACATAGCCACAAGTTATAATAAGCTTGTATCATCTTTTTTTACATTTATTTATATTGTTTCTATTGATATTTTATTGAAATAATATAACTATTCTGAGTTTCCAAAAAGCTAATAGTTATAAAAAGTAAAAAGTTATTAGAACATAGCTGGGACAAAGGCATTTTCTAATACAGAACCAACAAATTTACCTTTTTCAGCCATGAGTTTTCCTCGAATGAATACTTTTTCTATAAAACACTCACAAACCATTTTATCATATATACTATAATCAGAAATAGTATATGGAGATGGATGAATAATAGTTTTTTTGTTGGTATTCAATAAAACAATGTCAGCATCAGAACCAATAGATAAAGTGCCTTTTTTAGGGTATAGTCCATTAAATTTTGCTGGATTTGTACAACATAGTTTAACAAATTGTTGTGGTGTTAGAAATCCTTTTTTTAACGCCTTCTGACCATATAATAGGAAAACGTTCTGCCAATCCAGGACATCCATTAGGAACTTGTAAATAGTTATTAAGCCCAAACATTTTATGATTTTTCCAGTTAATATCTGAATGGTCAGAACTTATAAAAGATAGCACATCTTCTTGCAAAGCCTTCCATATATGTTGTAGGTTGTATTTTTCACGAAGAGGAGGTGAACAAATAAATTTAATAGATTCTTCTGGTGATTTATCTAATTGCTCTTGAGTGAATAATAAATAGTGAGGGCATGTTTCGCCAAAGACATTTAAACCACGTTTTTTTGCATTTTTAATCAATTCAACACTTTCCTTTGTTGAGATATGGGCAAAGCATATGTTTGCACCTGTAAATTCTGCGAAATAAATCATTTTTGAAACGGCCTCTATCTCACTTATATAAGGTCTTGTTTTATAATGGTTGTCTGGTGAAAGTTTATTTTCATAAATAGATTTTTGTTGTAACATTTTAATTATATCAGGATTTTCTGCATGTACCATTACAGAAAATCCTACTTCTTTTGATAAAGATAAAATTTTTAAAATTACTTCATCAGGACAATAGTGAGTTTCTCCTTTGAAAGCAGTAAAAATTTTACAAGTTCCTATACCATAATCTAATAGATTTTTTAGTTCATCAAGAGTATTATAATCCATAGAATTTAAAATAATATGTAATCCATAATCACAGAAAGTATTACCTTTTATTGCTAATTGAGTATATTCATCTAAAGATTCTTTGATTGATTTATTTGGTTTTTGATTTAAAAAATCTATAACAGTTGTTGTACCAGATACAGTAGCAGCTTTTGAAGAAGCCCATGAATAGTAAGTGTTATTATTCATACTGAAATTAAAATGGACGTGTTGATCAACACCACCTGGTAATACAAATAAGCCGGTTGCATCAACTATATTTGCATCTGGAATATTTATATTATGTTCAATCTTAGTTATTATTCCGTTTTCACATAAAATATCCATGTTATTAGTATCTGTTTCAGTAACAATTATCCCATTTTTTATTAATAATGGTTTCATAACAATAACCTCCCTATATAATATATTCTATTTTTAAATTAAATGAAAATAAAATCATTAAATTGAAATTGAATTTAATATTAATAAATATAAATTTAAAAAATTACAAATAATATTATTTTATATATTATTAAATAATTTTATATAGAATAAATCCTAAAAAACCTGAAAGCAATATAATTTTTATTGGATCTATTTTTATTATTTTCATAATAATAAAGCATATTATTGAAATGCTCACAGCAATAAAATTAGTTTCATTAAGAATAATTTTTTCGTTATTCCAAAATGCATTGCAAAGTAGAGTTACCGTCGAACTACCTATTAGAGCTACTACTGCTGGTTTCATACAGTCTAATATACATTGCATGGTGCAAAGATTTCTATATTTAAAATATAATTTTGCAAGTATTATAATTATAATTGATGATGGGAAAACATAAGATATTGTTGTACATATTGCACCAATGAGCCCTCCTAATTGCATATCTAAAAAAGTGGCAATATTAATACCTATTGGACCAGGTGTTATTTGTGAAATTGTAATAACATTTGTGAAATCAAATGCTGTCATCCAATTATATTTGTCAATTACAATTTTTTGAATAAAAGGAAGGCAAGCATATCCGCCTCCAAAGCTAAAAGCTCCAATTAGGAAAAATTCTTTAATTAGTTGTAAATAAATCATGATTGGGCTTCCTCCTTACTTTTTTTATAATTAGTAAATACAGCATAAATACAACCAACTATGAAACAAATAAGCATTATAAAGAAAATATTAATATCAGTAAAAATAGTAAGATATAGTGCTATTGGTATTAATAATATAGATATTTTTTTCTTTTCTTTTAATATAATATTTATCATATCAATAGTTACATCTAGCATAATGGTTACAATACCTGATTGCATTCCTCTAAATACAAGGTTTATTATTTCATTTGATTGAAAAGAATTATAAAATACTGATATTATAGAAAGAATAATTAGTGGTGGTGTTACAGTACCTAATATAGTTAATATTAATCCTTGTATTCCAGCAAGTCTAAATCCTATAATTGCTGATGTATTTACTGCCATAACACCTGGAGCTGATTGAGCGATTGCTATCATATCCATAATTTCATTTTCGTCAATCAAATGTAATTCATTTACAAATTTTTTTTTAATAAGAGGTATAATAACTCCTCCACCACCAAATGTAAAAGCACTTATAACAAATGTAGAAGAAAATAATTTTATATAGAAATTACAATCTTTTTTCATCTCTAATTCCTCCTTGAATTATATAAAACAATATTCCAAAAAATATATAAATTTATTGTATTAATGTAATATTTTTAATTAGTCTATATTTTTTATTCTAATTATTTTATTACATGATATAATATATGTGCTTAATATTAGCATAATTATATAGATTAGTCTTTATCATATATGGATATAAAAATATAATATGGGTTATCCATTTATTATATTGCACAGAATAATTAATTTTTGTATAATGTATGTGAACAGAACAAGTATAGAAAATAGTGTTATATATTATGACAATGGAGTCGCGAAATTCAATATTAAAATGAATTTCGTGATTTTTTTTATATAAATAACTGCTATGTAATGAAGACTGTTCAATAAATTTAAGTACATATTTGATAGGAGGATTTATTATGACAAAAAAAAGAAATTTATTAGCTTTACTAATGATAGGAGTTTTAGGAATTATGTGTTTGACAGGTTGTTCTAATGAAAATTCTGATAATAACAAATCTCAATCTTCTAATACAATGAACAATGAAACTTCTGAATATAGTGAAGTGTCTTCAAAGACATTAGAAAAAATATTACAGAAAGGACAGATTGATATTGCAACAACAGGAACTTATAGACCATATACATATGTAGATGAAAATAATGAATTACAAGGCTTTGAAATTGATATGGGAAAAGCTATTGCAGAAAAACTTGGTGTTGAGGCAAATTTTATTACTGGAGATTTAGATGGTTTAATTCCTAGTTTAACAGCTGGAAAATGGGATCTTGTAATGACAGGGGTATTTAAAGAACCAAGTAGATTAGATGTTGTAGATATTTCAACAACTTATGCTTCTGATGGATTTATAGCAGTTACATTAGCTGATAGTAATTGTTGCGAAGATATTACGAAATTAGATGGATTAGTGGTTGGTTGTATTAATGGTTCAAGTGCACAGACTATAATTGAAAATGATATAGGAGGATATAAAGAATTAAAAGGATATCCAGGAAATACAGAGGCTTATGCAGATTTAAAAGCAGGACGAATTGATGTATATGTAACAAATTATGTACCTTCAGCTGATTTTATTGCAAATGATACACAAGAACCTTTATTAAAACAAGTAGGGGAAGTTTATGGTTTAACTGAAATTGGTGCAGCAATGGCAAAAGATGATACAGAGTTCAAAGATACAATTAATAAAGCTATTGAAGAATGTATTAATGATGGAACTGTAGATGAAATAGGAATTAAATATACTGGAGGAGTATTGGCTAGAAGCGTAAATTAATAAATTAAAAATTATAAATTATATTTATAGCTCTTAGTATTATTAATACTATGAGCTATAATTATTTAAGGATGTGAAATTATGGATTGGAATATGGTACTTAATAATATGCCATTATATTTAGAAGGAGCATGGACAAGCTTATCAATATCTGTTATGGCAATTATTGGTTCTACAATTGTAGGATATTTTATCGCCATTTTAAGATTATCGAGTAATAAAATATTAAATGGTATTGCAGGAGTTTATGTTTGGATTGCAAGAGGTACACCATTAATGTTGATTTTGTTTTGGTTATATTATACTACACCATTTGGATTAACATTAGATGCTTTTACTGCAGGTATGGTAGCCATGATAATAAATTCTGCACCGTTCAAATCTGAAATTATACGAGGAGGTTTAGTTGCAGTAGACAAAAAACAGCTTGAAGCAGCAGATGCAGTAGGAATGAATCCTATTCAGAAAACATTCAGAATAACAATTCCAGCAACTATTCGATTAATACTTCCTTCGTATATGAGTAACTGTGTAAGTAAGTCTACACTATTGAGATGTATAAATCTGCTTGAAGTACCAACATCAGGAGAAATATTTGTTGATGGTTATCCACTTAGATACAAAAAAAATAAATTGGGTAATTTAACACTAGGTTCAAAAATGGAGATTACATGGTTAAGAAAAAAAATTGGAATGGTGTTTCAACAGTTTAATTTATGGCCTAATAAAAAATTTTTACAAAATATTACAGAAGGCTTGATAGTTGTTTTAAAAGTTCCAAAAAATAAAGCTGAAAAAATAGCTATAGAGAAATTAAAACTTGTAGGGTTAGAAAATAAAATTAATGAATATCCAAATAATTTATCTGGAGGACAACAACAAAGGGTTGCCATAGCAAGAGCTTTAGCTATGGATCCTGATATGATTTTATTTGATGAACCTACATCAGCTTTAGATCCTGAACTTGTAAAAGAAGTACTTGATACTATGATTAGACTTGCAAAAAATGGAATGACAATGATTGTGGTTACTCATGAAATGAATTTTGCAAGATATGTTTCTAATAGAGTTATATTTATGGAAGATGGAAGAATTGTTATGGATGGTACTCCAGATGAAGTTTTTGAATGTGATAATCCAAGATTACAGAAATTTTTTCATAGTGTTAATAAAGTATAAAAATATTAATATAGAATTTAGCAGAAAAACTACTAAATATGATTATTCACTAATTTGACTATTTAATGATTTATTATATTTTAGTAAATTTATAATATATCAAATATTTATATAATAAGTAAAAAATAATAGTATTCAATTTTAAATAATTATTGTTGTATAAAAAGAAAGGAAGGAAGATAATTATGAAAATAGGAGCAATACAGTATCGTGTAAAAGATATTAATTGTATTGAAGAGTTTGAAAAACATGTTATAGAATTAGTGGATACTGCTAAACAATAGGGAGCGGAAACTATTTTGTTTCCTGAATTTTTTTCAGTAGAATTACTAACTATAAAAAAATATCACATAGATAAAATAGATAGCTTTGATAATATTTTTGAAGAATTTGGAAAGGAGTATACAGATTATATAAAGCAGTTATTTAAAAAATTAGCTGAGAAATATAATATGACAATTGCAGCCGGTTCTCATTTTTGTTATAAAAATTCTGATGGAAAATACTATAATACAGCATTCATTTTTTCAAAATATGGAGAATGTTATGAACAGGATAAAATTCATCCTTCATATGAACTTGTTTATAATAAACATTTAACAACACCTGGAAATGAATTAAATGTATTTACTATTGATGGAGTCAAATATGGTATATCTATTTGTTATGACAACTCTTTTCCAGAAATAACAAGAATACTTGCAAAACAGGGAGCAGAAATTATTCTTGTACCAACATGTTGTTTAGACAACTGGGGATTAGAAAGAAATAAATTATTTGCAAGGGCAAGAGCATGTGAAAATCAAGTATTTGTTATAAATAGCCAGTTAGTAGGTGGAATTTCATTTCCAACACATATTCTATATGGATTTTTATTTAATGGACAAAGTGGAATATATGAGCCAATACAGTCTATGTGTGGAAATGATACAGGAATTTTGAGTATGGCAGATAGAAATAAAGAACAAATATTGATATATGATATTGATTTGGATGGTTTACGTAAAAGGAAAAATAGTGGAGTAAACTGTAATATAAAAGATATGAGAAATGATTTTTATGAAAAATATATGTAAAAGGTGAAAAAATGGACTTATATATAAAAGATGTTGAATCTGTTCTTACATCAATGAATTGCAAATTGATTGCAGGACAAAAGGGTATAGAAAATAAAGTCACTGGAATTAATGTTATTGAATCTCAAAATATTTTTAAGTATTTAGAAGGTGGAGAAATACTAATTACAAGTTTATATCCTCATATATTTATGCCATATAGTTATATTGAATTTTTTAAACTATTATATAAAAAGAATATAGCTGCAGTTATGATAAAAATAGGAAATTATGTTAACAAAGTTCCAGATGAAATAATTGAATTTTGCAATCAAGTTGGATTACCTATTATTCAATTACCTAAAGAAACATATTTTAGTAATATTATTTATAAAGTAATGCTTATGCTTTGTAACCATGATAATATAAAAATGCAAGTTCATTTAATGACTAATGAAAAACTAATGAAAATAATGTCTGTTGGTGAGCAGTGTATAAATAAAATGATGGATTTTTTATCAGAATTTTTGAAAAAAAAAAGTAACTTTGATTTTTTATGAAAATATTTATTTTTCTAATTATGATGAAAATTTGGATATAAATTATAAAAATAGAATTTATGCAATATATAATTATCATAATAAACAGTTTGTTGTCTTAGAAGAAAAGGGAGATATTTTAAACATTCCTATTTTTCAAGGAAATACAGAAATAGCAACTATATTATTACATGACACTAGGACAGAATTAGAAGATTATCAAAATATAGTTATTGAAGATGTTGCTACAATGTTATCTATAGAAATTATTAGAGAACAGTCAATCGAAACAGTTGGGCAACAATTTTCATATAATATGTTGGATCAATTAATATTTTCAGAAAACATTGATGAAAATTTTGTATTGAAAAATTATATGAAAAATTGTGGGTTTAACAATAATGGTATTTATATAATTAGTATAATAGAATTATCTGATATATCGGAAGTATTATTTGATAACTATACTATTCGTTCTTTTGTAAATAAATTGGAACGATATTTAAAAGGTATGATTTCTGAAGAAGAGTTAATTATTGTACGACCTTTAAATAATTGTTTACATATTTTATGGAAACTTAAAACAAAAAGCAGTATTAATGGTTTAATGGAGTGTGTTCTTGATAGATTGAATAAAGATTTAAAAAAAGAAAAATATTATATTGGAAGTGGAGAAAGCGTAGAAGATATAAAAAAACTACACATATGTTATAAACAAGCTAAAGATGCTGTAAAAGTTGCTAAATTGTTTGATAAAAATTATATAGATTATGAAAAACTTGGAATTCTTAAATTATTGGTTATATCTGATAAAAACAATAAACTTTATGATTTTGTTCCAGATATATTGAAAAAAATTATTGAATATGATGAAGAAAATGGCACAGAATATTTTAATACCATTGTAGAATTTTATAAAAATAATTGTAATGCAGCATCAACGGCAAAACAATTGTATATTCATTATAAAACTATTTTACATAGAATAGATAGAATATATGAATTATTTAATCTTGATATTCGTGGTTACAGTAAAAGATTAGAATTAGAGATAGGTATAAAAATACTGAAATTCAGTCAAAAGTAAGGTGATGTATATAATGGATAAATTAGTATTACACGATGAAAATAATGAGGTTTTTGTAATAACTCCAAAATACTTATTTAATGCTGCGTTAACTGGACGAGATGAAAAAAAAGTTAAAGAGTATATTGAAAATTTGAAAAAACAAGGGGGAAATCCTTCTAAAGAAGCACCAACTTTTTTTAAAAAATCTCCATATTTAATAGATACAAATGAAAAATTATTTGTATTAGATAAAAACAATTCTGTTGAGGCAGAAGTTGTTATTATAATTAATGAAGATAATGAGATTTATATTACATGTGGTATAGATGTGTTTGATAAAGAAATTCAATTAATCGAAACGCTAAAGTCAAAGCATATATATCCAAACCATATTTCAAGCTACGTATGGAAATATGAACTATGTAAACAACATTGGGATGAAATTATATTAAGATCTTGGATTGGCTCTAATGATAAGCGTTTGTATCAAGAAACTAAATTGTCTTATTTTTTAAGTCCTGAATCTATATTAAAAAAAATAAGAAATAAATATGGAAATAATATAATAAAAGAACCTTTTATTTTGTTTTGTGGTACCTGTCCATACAAAATTGATGGATTACCATGGATAGAGACATTTTATGTTGGGTTAATAGATGAACATTTAAAACGTACTATAACATGCAGAATGAAACAGGAAATATTGTAAACATAAGATTGACAATT
>CALVQZ010000006.1 GCA_944358275.1 uncultured Bacilli bacterium | reverse complement strand
CTATTTTATAAATGTTTTTTATGAATGCTGGTCTTTCAGATAATACGATTACAATATCAGCCATACTTACTGCTTCTTCTACATCGTGTGTTACCATGAGTGTTGTCTTTTTTTCTTGTTTTATAATTTTATATACATCATCAGAAATAGTTAATCTATTTTGTGAGTCAAGTGCGGAAAATGGCTCATCTAGAAGGAGTATATCAGGATTTACCATGAGAGTTCTAATTAAAGCTACTCTTTGTCTCATTCCACCAGATAGTTGATTTGGATAACTGTCTTTAAATTCATATAATCCATATGTTTTTAGTAAATTCTCACAATGTTTAATAGTTTTTTTATTTAATGATTTATTTATTTTTGCCCCTAGTAAGCAATTATCAATTATGGTAAGCCATTCAAAAAGTGTATCTTTTTGAAACATAAATCCAAATTTTAAGTTATTATTTTTGATTATTTCTCCACTAGACTTATTTTCTAAATCACATAAAATTGACAGTATAGTAGATTTTCCACATCCAGAAGGTCCAACTATAGCAATAAAGTCACCTTCATTTATGTCAAAAGAAATATCTTTTAGTGCAGTAATTTCATTGCTGTTGGTGTGGTATATTTTACTAATATTTTTTAGTTCAACTAATTTCATAGATTCCTTAGTTAAATGAATTATCCACTAAGTCTTCATATGGTGCTTTTTCTTTTAATTCACCTGCTAAAATCATAATCTCCTGTAAATGATTAAATGATTCTTCTGTAAGTTTAGTAGTTTCATTCCATGTATCTTGTTTTTTGTATCTCTCTATTGAATTTGCAAGATCATCTAAAGACATACTTGGAAATTGCTCATGAATTGATTTAGCGATTGTCATTGAATCATTTTCTCTTACAAATTTAAGCCCCTTGTTGATTGCTTTTATAAAACTTTCAATAATTTCTGGATTTTCTTCTATAAAACTACTTCTAGCATTATAAGCAGTATATGGTGCAATACCACCTAGTTCTCCTACAGAGGCGACTACATAACCATATCCTTCTTTTTCTACTTCAGATGCATTTGGTTCAAATAATGTTACAAAGTCACCTGTACCTCCAATAAACGCTCCTTGCATAGCAGCAAATGCAATGCTTGTATCGATGTTAACATCTTTCTTTGGATCAATACCATTTTCTCTTAGTGCCCATTCAAATGTCATTTCAGGCATGCCGCCTTTTCTACCACCAATTATATCTTTACCAATTAAATCAGTTACTTTAAAATCCTCAATTTTTTCTCTAGACACTAGAAATGAACCATCTTTTTTTGTTAATTGTGCAAAAGTTTTCAAATAGTCTTTTTCACCACTTTGATATACATAAATAGTTGCTTCTGGGCCACAAAAACCAATTTCTACATCACCAGATAATACAGCTGCAGTAACTTTATCAGCTCCTGGTATTAGTAATAACTCTACATCAAGACCTACTTCATCAAAGTATCCCTCACTTAATGCAACATATTGTGGAGTGTAGAAAATACTATGAGTTACTTCTGCTACCTTTATTTTTGTTTTATCACTTTTATTATCTTTGTCTGGAAATAATACAAAGATTATTACAAGTAAAAGTATAAAAGCTATAAAAATTGTTAAAATTTTCTTCATATTTTTTCTCCTTTCAAATTATTATATTCTTATCTTTTTACTTTTGTTAATGTATCCCTTTAACTTATTAAATTAAGGGATTTTTTAAATTTTCGTAATATCTATTGAAATTTATTTAGAAATTGCATATAATAGTAATATCTAATGGGCCTATAGCCAAGTGGTAAGGCATGGGACTGCAACTCCCCGAGCGTTGGTTCAAATCCGACTAGGCCCTCCAAATTGATTGATACTCGGACAAATAGTTCGAGAGTAATAAATTGCTAACTAGAAATAGTTAGTTTTTTTTTTATTGTGGGAAAGGTGTGTGGGTTTATGACAATAGAAACTAAAGAACTAAAATTAAGTAAAGAAGAAAAAAATAGAGATGGTGTGTAGATTTGCTTATGTAGATTACACTATTTTAAATGGTAATATCAAAAGTATTAAGAATACTAATATTGCTTATGTTATGCCACATATTATTACAATTAAAAGTAGTGATTACTCAATATTTGAAGAACGTGATGACATTTTTATCAATGGTTATGATAAAAAATAAAA
The DNA here is from genome assembly GCA_944358275.1 of uncultured Bacilli bacterium. Lineage (GTDB taxonomy): Bacteria > Bacillota_I > Bacilli_A > RF39 > UBA660 > CAG-1193. The sequence continues at coordinate 7,338 of CALVQZ010000006.1, read as the reverse complement.
TTTTGTGAGTTTGAATATCAAAATAGGAAATTACAAAAAAACAATAGACTTGAAAATTACTTCATACTATTGTTCATTCACTTAAATATTTCTTTAGAAAGATACTACATATAGGTAGTGAAAAAGATGTTAATTTAAGAGTATTGCGTTTCCAAAGTGTGGAGATATGTAAAACAAACCTTTAACATGTTTTATAATACATAAATTATTATCAGATAATTTTAGAATAAATATTGATTTTTCAATAATTTATCTAATTTTTGTCGGATAATCTAAAAAGTCTGATAAAACATGTCCACTGCTTTATCTAAATAAATTTTTTAAATTCAGTTATCATGTCAATTATTATATTTTTCTCTTGCAAACAAATGATTCCATCTTTAAAATAGTTATCACTATCTTTTAATATATCATGAAAATTACGCGTTTCACTTTGTGGTATATCTGCTGGTATTAAAAATGAAGTATAATCACACATATATTCTTGTAAATTCATTAATGCATTTCGGTATTCATTGTTCCTCAAATATTGATTAAATTCTTTTTGAAGAAAGTCTCTTCTTCCATAAGTTACAAATCTATTATCAAATTCAAATAAATGATTATTTATTTCATTTTCTATAGTATCAAAATAATTTATATATTCTTCTGATGTTATATTATCTTTCTTCATCTCATTTTTATTATCTCTTATTTTAATTAGAGTCTCTCTTTTTAATTTTTCCATAATTTGTATTTACCTCCTTATCGTCTAATACTATTAGTATTTAATTGCTCTTTTTGATTTAATCCATAGCAATTAACTGGTCTATAATTATTATCTTTGCCTTTTACCATGACATTAGTAAATCTATAGAAGTTTTGATTTGTGTTATCATAAAAAATAAAATTTATATCTCCAGTGCTAGTCACTAAACAACTTGTAAGTTCAACTTGTCTATTTTTGAATACTGGATTTTCCTCGTTCATTTGCATAAACGAGGTAAAATCACCTAACGAAAAATTTTGATGAAAATTTCCAATTGGTGGATGTGAATGTCCATGACAAACAACTAGGCCATTGTTTAAATTACCATTAATTCTATTTTGTAAATTATTTATCATAGTTTGATTAAAATTTGCTTCTATAGTTTGTCTATTATTACTAGCAGACATAAACTCTGTAAATTCTATTTGATTATTTCCTATTTCTTTTCCATATAAAAAGAAAGGAAACTCTTGATTCGTAGAGTTTGTTGCTTCTTGGATCGCTAATAGCATTTCATATACTTGTTAACTTAAAACTATTTGAGCGTTTGGCATATTATTAACAATATCAGAGTTAATTGGTGCCATTTCTCCATAATCACTATAAGTATTAAAGTTTAGTTGATGATATGCTCCATAAGGGTTTTTATTTATCATTATATTTTTAACACTTTGTATATATTGTTCTCTTGTCATAAAATTTCTCCTATCTTTAATTTAATATAGAATTTCATCTTCCATATCTTTTTCAAAATTAGGATAGTATAAATCATCTAACATATCTTTATCTTCATCTAAACATTTTTTTATACATTCAATAGCAAACTCTATTGTTCCACTAGGTTCAGGAATGTATGCTCTTTTATTAAATCTTTCCTCATATAATTTTGCATATTTATCAAATTCTATGTTTTCTTCTGATAGTGGTGTAGGTTCATATTCATCAATAACCTTGTTCATAAAATCTTCTACTTTATTTTTTTCATCCATTTTATTCACTACCTTTCACATAATATTCTACTACATAATTCTATGTTTTTTTCTATTTTGCAAATACTTATCATTTTTTGACAAAAAATGTAAAAATATCCAAAATGTAAAAATGCAGCATAATCTCATTAGTTAGTAAGTTATTACTACTTATAAATTAAAGTTTAGTGGTTGTTATACTTTTACTTTTAAGGTTTTATAATGCAGTTTATTTTAGTTTTTATAGACTAAATTAAAAAGTACCAAGTTTAGAAGTTTGGTACTTTTATTTATTTGTTACTTTTATTAACGATGAGTGTAAAGTTTTTAAATTGTTAGTTATATAATTATATTGAGATGGTTATATTTTTTTAATTCTTTTAGTTTTAACATTTACTAAATGAGTTTCTGTACCATTTATCATACATTTATTTAGTCTATTTAGAAAATCAGCGTTAACTTTTATGCTTCTTTTATTAGATACTAACTTACACTTAATACTTTTCCTTTCTTTTTTTAATCTAACAAGTTTTTTCTTTAATGCATTTAATTCTTTTTGTGCAACATATATTTCTCTTTGCTTGTCTTTAAAATTTATATTTAATTTATTTACTGAATCAGATGTTTGCGTTACTTCTTTTGTAATAGTTTCAGTAATTTCTAAATAACTTTGTGAAGTTAATTCTACAAAATCACTATTATTTTTTACTTCTTTCCCTTGTTTCATATTTCCTCCTGTTTTTCCGTTATTATACATAATTTAAATTTTTTGTCAATTTTTACATAAAGTGTGATAAAATATACTTGAAGTAATTGATTTTAAAAAAGTTATGGAAGTGATATGATGAATAAAAAGAAAGTTTTCTTAATTTTATTTTTGTTTATTATTATAATTGCATTTGAAAGTATATATAGAGTTACTGTATTTAAAAGAATTGCAGATATTGATTATATTGAAATGATAGTGTTTTGTTTACCAATTGCATCAATATTGTATATTGGAACAACATTGTTTAGTGAGAAAGTGAATAAAAGAATTTCTAATATAGTTGTTTTAGCTTTATATGTTGTTTTTTTTGCACAGATGGTATATTTTCAAGTATACAATAGTGTATTTTCAATTTATGCGATGACTAATGGTGGACAAGTGTTTGGTTTTATGGATACTATCTTATCTGTCGTGTTTTCAAGTATACTTAATTATATATGTTTGACTATTCCAGTTATTTTATATTTTGTATTTAAAAATAAACTATTTGATTTTTCTAAGAATGATTCACTTGTAACAGCATTAACTTTTGCATGTTTTGTACTATTTAGTGGTTTTAACTTTGCATATATTGGTATTGATAGAAAAGCCATTTATTCTTCTTATAATTTATATTTTAATACTCAAGCGCCTGTATTGTCTGTAAAGAAATTTGGTTTGTTGACGACTATGGGACTTGATTTAAATAGAATGATATTTGGTATGGAAGAGAAGAAGTTAGAAATAATTATTGATAGTAATAAAGATTTAGAACAAAGTGGAGAGGAGATTGTCTATAATACTATAGATATTGATTTTGATAAGTTAAGAGAAAATGAAACTGATGAAAATATAATTATGATGCATGATTATTTTGAATCATTAGATGGTACTAAGCAAAATACATATACAGGTATGTTTGAAGGTAAGAATGTAGTATTTTTCTTAGCAGAATCTTTAGATCCGATTGCAATCGATAGTGAATTAACTCCTACATTATATAAATTAGCAAATAGTGGTTTTAATTTTACTAATTATTATGTTCCTAAGTATCCAGCAAGTACTGCTGATGGTGAATTTAGAACGGAGTGGTCATTAATTTCTAGTAGGGGAGATACTCATACTTTGTATGCTCATAGGGATATATATAGTCCATATTTATTTGTAAATAGTTTTAGTGATTACAATATAAATATATATCATAATTATAATGGTGATTATTATAATCGTAGAAAGTACTTTAGTGCACTTGGATATGAGAATTTTAAATCTTGCTATTATGGACTTAATTTACCATGTGGAACTTTTCATGAAAGTGATTTAGATATGGTTAATATTACAGTTGATGATTATATAAATTCAAGTGAACCATTTTTTGCGTATTATATAACAGTTAGTGGACATTTAAGTTATAGTAGATTTAATAATAAAATAGCACAAAAAAATTGGAGTTTAGTTGAGCATTTGCCTTATTCTGATAAAGTAAAAGGTTATTTGGCAAGCAATATTGAGCTTGATAGAGCATTAGAATCTTTGATCAGTAAATTAAAAGAAGCAGGTAAACTTGATGATACAGTAATAATTATTACTCCTGATCATTATCCATATGGACTTTCTAATAAAGAACTTAATGAGGTATCACTAATAAATAGAGATGATTATTTTGAGCAAAGTCGTTCTGATTTAATTATATGGAATAGTAGTATGGAAGAAGTAGTAAATATTGATAAAGTTGGTTCAAATCCAGATGTATTACCTACTATGTTAAATTTATTTGGTAAAGAGTATGATTCTAGATTTATAATGGGTAAAGATTTGTTATCAGATAGTGAAGGCTTGGTTGTGTTTGCAGATAGAAGTTGGATTACTGATATTGCAAAATATAATTCTGTAACTGGTGAAGTTATAAGTAAAATAGATGAAGTAATTAGTGAAGATTATATTACTAGAACAAACAATGCCGTTGATAATCAATTTAAACTTTCTATTATGATATTAGATAATAATTATTATGAAAAAGTATTTAAACAAGATGAAATAGACTAGAAGTAGTCTATTTTTTTTGCTATAATACGTGTTGTGAGGGTGTGATAAAATGAAATTAAAAAATAATTTTTTTTACACGATTAGAGAAGATGTAAAAGATGAGGATTCAAGAAGTGGTAATTTATTAGTGCGTAGTGGAATGATAAAGAAAAGTTCTGCTGGAGTTTATATGTATTTACCACTTGGACTTAGAGTATTAAGAAATATAGAGCAAATTATTAGAGAAGAGATGAATAAAATAGGAGCATTAGAACTTTCAATGCCAACACTTATTCCTAGAGAAATTTATGAAGTTACGGGTAGAGTTCAATCTTTTGGTAGTAGTAGTTTTTCTTTAAAAGATAGAAACGATAGGGATTATATTTTGGGACCTACACATGAGGAATTATTTACTATTGCAAGTGCCTCTTCAATAAAGTCATATAAAGATATGCCATATTCATTGTATCAATTTCAAACTAAATTTAGAGATGAAGCAAGACCTAGATATGGACTTATTAGAGTAAGAGAATTTGTTATGAAAGATGCGTATTCATTTGATAAGGATTTGGATGGTTTAGATGTATCTTATAATAAAATGTATGAAGCATATAAGAATTCATTTGATAGAATGGGTATAAATTATAGAATAGTTAAAGCGGATACTGGTGTAATGGGTGGTATTTTGTCTGAGGAGTTTCAAGCAGAAACTGACATTGGTGAAGATGTTTTAGTGTTGTGCGATAAATGTGATTTTTCTTCTAATTTGGAAATTACAAAACATGTATGTTTTAAAGAAGATGATGAAAAAGAGAAAAATATTGAATTAGTGGATACTAAAGACAATAAGACTATAGAAGATGTTGTAGATAATTTAAAGTTAGATATTAGAAAAACTGTAAAAGCATTACTTATGAATGTTGATGGGAAGTTAGTTATATTTTTTATAAGAGGAGATAGAGAATTAAATGAAACAAAGGCATTGAAGTTATTAAATGGTACTGAAATATCATTTGCAAACGATGAACTTATATTTACTTCAAATGCTGTCCCTGGTTATACAGGACCAATAGATTTAAATGCTAAGATTGTAATCGATGAAGAAATACTTAAGATGAAAAATTTTTGTTGTGGTGCAAATAAAGAAGGATATCACTATATCAATGTTAATGTAAAAGATATTAAATATGATTTAGTAGGGGATATAGTAAATGTAAAAGAAGGGGATATTTGTCCAAAATGTGGTGGAAGATTGTACTTTAAGAAAGGTATTGAAATAGGTAATACATTTAAGTTAGGAACTAAATATTCTTCTAAATTAGGACTAAATTATATGGATGAAAATAATAAATTAGAGTCTGTAGTAATGGGGTCTTATGGAATAGGATTAGGTAGGTGTATGGCTGCTATAGTTGAGCAAAACAACGATGAAAAAGGAATAATTTGGCCAATTTCCGTAGCACCTTTTAAGTGTTCAATAGTTATTGCAAATACTAAAGATGATATTCAAGTTAATTTAGCAAATCAATTATATGATGAACTTATTAAAAAAGGAATAGAACCTTTATTAGATGATAGAAATGAAAGAATGGGTGTTAAATTAAATGATATGGATTTAATAGGAATACCTATTAGAATTGTTGTTGGAAAGAAGTCTAATGAGAATATAGTTGAATTAAAAAGAAGAAATTCAGATGAAATTTTTGAAATAAATGTAGATAAAGTTATTGAATATATCAAATAAATATGTTATTACCCGAGTTTTGTAGTTACTTTAACAAAAAATCATCATTTTTCTTAGTATTTATAAGGGTTGATGATGATTTTTAATTAGTATTTTGTTTATGTACTATAATTGAACTTTATTTACATGATTTTTAAGCTGATTTATTTTATCTATAGTTGTTAAGCTTGTTATATCTATTGATAATGATTTAGCTATTTTTTCCAGATATGCTGGTGGCTTCGATATCATGCATGTTCCTTTTTTATCAGAACATGCTTTAAAATTTTTTAAGGCTTCTTTCAATTTTTCTGCTGTTACCCCTTGTTCCCATCCATCTACATTTAATGTAGATTTATTCTCATATTTGAGTATCTTATACTGTATGATTCTTATGATAGTTAGAGCTATAAAACATATTAAGAAGTGAGCTTTTATATGTTCTTCTGTCCATACATAAATTGGTCTTCCTTCTAAGTCACTTTTTATAATTCTAAAGGAATCTTCTATTCTTGATAAACCATGATATCTATTAATGATCTCTCTGTCATCCTCTTCAATTTCGGAAGTTACTATAGAGTAGAACCCCATAGTTTCTTTATATTTCTTTAGCTTTTCATCTAGAAAAACAATGACTTTTTCTGGATGAATCACTTCTCCAGTTTCTTTATCGATATCTACCGTTTTTATGAATTGTTGTGATTTTCTTTCTTTGTCTTTTAACTTATCGGGATGTGCCTTGCAAGATTCTAAATATTCTATAAATTTCCTGTTTTGATTCACTTCTTTTTCATAATGCTTTTTACTCCAATAAATGATTTCTTTTTCTTTCACTTTCTTTTTGTTTTTTGTACCATCTTCGCTTTTATAAGTTAATTCTATCTCATTTATTCTCGATTTATATTTAAACACAACTTCTCCAAATGAATTTTTAATTTCAGTATAATCCGTATTATCTAAAGCCCATGGTCCCATCTTTTTCCAACTTTTTTTCACACTTTTAGATACAATATAACCATTTCCTTTTTCTACTATTAAATACTTGTTTTCTTGGGTATTCATACCATTGTCAGCTACTACTACAATTCTTCCTAAATCCATGTCGTCTACATCATTTTCAAGAACA
>CALVQZ010000005.1 GCA_944358275.1 uncultured Bacilli bacterium | reverse complement strand
GATAAGCTTATGATATATGAAAGAAATAAAGGTAAAAAAGTATTAAATGTACTTGAATAAAAAAGTATAATTTTGTAAAAAATTCATTTAATAATTAAATATTTCAATATAAAATGTTATACTATTTATAGGTGGTGTTCTTATGAAAAAAACAAAAATAATGTGTACTATAGGTCCATCCTGTATGGAAGATGAAGTACTAAAATCTATGATTGAAGAAGGAATGGATGTAGCAAGAATAAATTTATCTCATGCATCTCATGAGTTTGCTGAATCTGCTGTAAAAAAAATAAGAAAATTAAACAAAGAATTAAATAAAAACATTGGCATACTATTTGATACTAAAGGTCCTGAAATAAGAATTTGTAATCTTAAAGAAGAAACACTTGAATTAACTCAAAATGACTTAGTAATTCTAACTCCCAATAAAGCAGATGGTACTAATGGAAAAATAAATATATCAGAAAGAGAATTATCTTTATATCTTGATATAGATAATATTATATATTTAGATGATGCAAGTGTTGAATTAAAAGTAATAGGAATAAAAAACACAGATATTACATGTAGGGTAATAAAAGGAGGCATTATTAGAAATAATAAAATTTTAAATGTGCCCGGTGTGGAAGTTAATATAGATTTTTTATCTCGTGATGATAAGAAAGATATACTTTTTGCGTCAAATCTTAATGTCGATTATATTGCTTTATCTTTTGTTAGAACTGCTAATGATATATTAGATGTAAATGATATGCTTATAGGAGAAAAGAATGAACATCTTCAAATAATAAGTAAAATAGAAACAAGTTCTGCTCTTGAAGATTTGGAAAATATTATAAAAGTGAGTGATGGAATAATGGTTGCAAGAGGAGATTTAGGAATAGAAATGCCTCTTGCAAAGATACCAAGCATTCAAAAAGAAATTATAAGAAAAACAAGAAACAAAAATAAAATATGCATAGTAGCTACTGAGATGCTTGCTAGTATGGAATATAAAAAAAGGCCTACTAAAGCAGAAGTATCTGATGTTAGTAATGCAGTCATAGATGGTGTAGATGCAGTTGTATTAAGTGGAGAAACAGCTATAGGTTCTTATCCTGCTGAATCTGTAAAAATGATGAAGGATATAATAGTAGAAACAGAAAATACACTAGATTATCACAAATTTTTAGAGGAAAAATATACTGAAAAAAATGCAGATCCAACTACTGTTATCGCATATGCAGCAGTAGATACAGCAAATATGTTAAAGGCAAAATCATTAGTTATCTCATCTATGAGTGGATATACTGCAAGAAAAGTAAGTACATATAGACCATCTTCTCCCATCGTAGTAACAACACCATATAAAGATGTTGCTACAGGATTATCATTAAACTGGGGAATAATTCCGGTTGTAGTAAATAAGTTTAATTGTATTGATGATATAATAGAAAATTCTAAAGAAGAAGTTAGAAAAATTATGGATGTAGAAGAAGAAGATATGATAGTAATTACTGGAGGCTTTCCTACTAAAAACTTTAGAAGCACTAATTTTATAAAAATAGAAGAATTATAATAAACTTATTTTATAAACATTATAATAAATGTTTATTTTTTTTATAAAAAATGGTATTATAGTAAGTAGAATAGAGGGTGTAGATATGTATGATTTAGGTAAACAATTTCACTTTAATTTTGACCAAGCAAAAGCTAATCAAGCTGCAATTATAAAAGGTAATAAATATAGATTTACAGTACTTACTGAAAGACTAATAAGAATAGAATATAGTGAAAATGGTGTATTTATAGATACACCTACACAGCTTGTATTAAGTAGGAATTTTAATGTGCCTAAATTTGAAGTGAATCAAGATAGCAAATATTTAGAAATAACTACAAAGTACTTTAAATTATCATATACAAAAGAAGCTCCAATTACAGATTCTAGATTAAAAGTTAATCTTATAGGAACAGAGTCTATATGGTATTATGATCATCCTTTAATAAAAACATATGATGGTAATTTACTTTCGATAGAGGGTAAAGAAAAATATACAAAAGGTATATATTCTATCGAAGGATTTTCTTGTATAGATGATTCGTCATCTTTGTTAATAGATATAAATGGTAATTTAATAAAAAAAGGAAGTAATACTATTGATTTATATTTATTTATGTATAATGATGATTTTAATCTAGCATTAAAAGATTATATTGCACTTACTGGAAAACCTCAACTATTACCTAGATATGCACTAGGTAATTGGTGGAGTAAAAATTATCCTTATAAAGATGAAGAATTAAATAGACTGTTTAATAGATTTAATAAAGAAGAAATACCTATATCTATATTATTATTAGATACAGAGTGGCATGTTACTGCAAATAAATATCTTACAGGATATTCATTTAATAGAAACTTATTTCCATCTCCTAATATATTTATAGATTCTATGCATGAAATAGGAGTTAGAATAGGTTTAAATATAAATCCAAAAGAAGGAATATATCCACACGAAGAGATGTATCAAAATGTATTACAATATATAAAAGCAGAACCTAATACAATAATAAAATTTATGCCATACAATCAACAATTTATAGATATATTTTTAAAAGTATTACTTCATCCATTAGAAACTATAGGAACAGATTTCTTTTGGTTAGATTATCCTAATACAGATAAAATCGTACAATTTTTATTATCACATTATATGTATTTAGATTCAGGAAGAAAAGAAGCAAAAAGAAACATGCTTATTTCAAGAAATCCACAAGTTGCAGCACATAGATATGGCGTACTATATTCAGGAAGAAGTAAAGTAAGCTTTTCTACATTAAAAAAACTAGTATATATAAATAATAGTGCATCTAACATAGGAGTATGTTGGTGGAGTCACGATATTGGTGGATTTTATGATGGAATAGAAAACGGAGAATTATATATAAGATATATTCAACTAGGATGTTTTAGCCCAATATTTAGAATATCTGTAGAAAAAGGAAGATATTATAAAAGAGAACCGTGGAAATGGGATGTTAATACATCTCAAATTGTTAAAGAATATATGCAATTAAGGCATAAATTAGTACCATATATTTATTCTGAAGCATTTAAATATTATAATGAGGGTCTTACTTTAATATCACCTTTATATCATAAGCAAAAAGAACTATTCTATGATGATTATTATAAGAATGAATATTATTTTGGAAGTGAGTTAGTCGTATCTCCTATAATAAATCAAAAAGACCCACTTATGAATAGAGTTATACACAAAATATATTTGCCTGAAGGATTATGGTATGATTTTAATACAGGAAAAAAATTCCCAGGAGGAAGAAGTTATGTATCATTCTTTAAAGATGAAGATTATCCAGTATTTGCAAAAAGTGGTGCAATAATACCATTAAATACAAAAGTAGATAATGCATTAAAATTACCAGATGAATTAGAAATACACATATTCCCAGGTAAAAATAATACATATAAATTCTATGAAGATGATGGTATTACAAACTTATATAAAAACGGATACTACTTAAAGACAGAAATAGATTATAATTATCAAGCAAATAACTATACTTTAATAATTAGATCAACAGAAGGTAAAAGTGGTATAGTACCAAGTACAAGAAACTATAAGATTAGATTTAGAAATACAAGGGCAACAAATGAAGTTATTGCTAACTTTAATGGAACTAATTTACCTGTTAATTGTTATGAAGATGAAAATGATTTTATAGTTGAAGTAAAAGATGTAAGTACAGTTGGACAACTTTCAATAAATTGTAAAGGTAAAGCAATAGAGATAGACTCTATTAGACTTATAAATGAAGATATAGATATGATTATATCTGACTTAGAAGTAGAAACAAAATTAAAAAATAAAATTGCAAGTATCTTATTTAGTAATTTACCTATTAAAAAGAAAAGAATTCAAATAAAAAAATTAAAGAAAGATAAATTAGACCAAAAGTTTATTAAAATGTTCTT
>CALVQZ010000004.1 GCA_944358275.1 uncultured Bacilli bacterium | reverse complement strand
CACATTCTTCAAATGAGTATTCTTTAATTTTTTCTTCTTTTAAATGTAATAGATACATAAATAATTTTGCTTCAATATCTACCTTGTTTTTATTTTGCCTTTTATTCATACAAAACCTCCTAATCTTCCAAGTAAGAAAGCAACATAAAATTTACTTTTTCACAGCTATTATACATTAAATTTAGATAATGTCAATAATAGATACATCTACTATTACAAAAGAGGAATTTACAAATTTACTATTACAAAGAGAAAATTATTGACTTTAATTTTAAATAATGTATAATATTTGAGAAAACGTAGTATGTTTGTTTTTTTATGTATAGGAGCTGATTTAAGTATGAAGACAGAAAGTATTTTTAGCGATGGACATGTTATTTTACATAACAATTATAACTTTTATTTAACAATCAAAAGAATAATCGATATAATTCTTTCTTTTATTGCACTTATCTTGTTATTACCCATTTTAATAATTATTGCTATTATTATTAAAATTGATTCAAAAGGACCAGTTATATATAAGCACAAAAGACTAGGTAAAAATGGGAAGACAATAGGTATATATAAGTTTAGAACTATGGTAGAAAATGCTGATGAAGTATTTAAGAATTTTACTGAGGAACAAAAGAAAGAATATGAAGAATTTTATAAGTTAGAAAATGATCCTAGAGTAACTAGAATTGGTGATATTTTAAGAAAAACTTCTCTTGATGAATTGCCACAAATAATAAATATTTTAAAAGGTGATATGTCAATTATTGGACCTAGACCAGTTGTTGTAAAAGAAATAGATAAATTTGGAAATTTAAAAGATAAATATTTAAGTGTTTTACCAGGATTAACTGGATGGTGGGCATGTAATGGTAGAAGTAGTACGACACATGATGAGAGAATTAAACTCGAAATGTATTATATAGATAATCAATCTTTAAAGTTGGATATTAAATGTTTTTTTAAAACGATAATGGTAGTTTTAAAAAAAGAAGGAGCAAAATAATTGATGGATAAGATTAGTGTTATAGTACCTATATATAATACAGAAGAATATTTAGATAGAGTTATTTCTTCTTTAATAAATCAAACATACAAGAATATAGAAATTATTCTTATAGATGATGGTTCTACTGATAATTCAGGTATTATGTGTGATAAATATTCAGAAAAAGATGGTAGAATTAAAGTAATTCATCAAAAGAATAAGGGAGTATCTGAAGCGAGAAATAAAGGATTAAAGGTGGCTAGTGGAACTTACATTGGCTTTGTCGATAGTGATGATTATATAAAATGTGATATGTATGAAATATTGTACAATAACTTAAAAGAAAACGAATCTGATATAAGTGCGTGTGGATATTTTGTATTTAAAGATGACTTACCAAAATTTGATGATAAAAGTAGAATAAAAATTTATAGCAAAGATGATGCATTAAAAGATATTATAACTGATGGAGTGCTTACAAATTTTTTATGGAATAAATTATTTAAAAAAGAGATGTTTAAAAATATTAAATTTCCAAAAGGAAAAATATATGAAGATATGTATGTTATGCCAAAGATAATATGTAATACTTATAAAATTTGTTTTGATAGTAAAAAGATGTATGGATATTATAAAAGAATGGATAGCCATGTTAATAGTTTTACAAAAGAAAAATGCGAAAATTATTTAGATTTTAGCAATGAGTGTTTCAATTATTTGTCTAAACATAAAAGTGTAGAAAAGTATTTAAAAAATTATAGATGTTTTTATATTTATAGTGCTTTTTTACAAGCAAGTAAGTCAAGATGTAAGAAAATCATAAATTCTAAATTTATGGATAAATATTATGATATTTATCGTAATGACTTTAAATATTTAAATAAAAAAGTTTCATTGAAAAGAAAAATTTTATTTTATGTACTTTATATAAATAAAAATTTATTTTATAGAATAGTTACATTAGTTAGTTAGGTGGTATTTTATGACTTCAAGACTTAAAAATAGTGTCCGTAATAGTTTTTGGGGTGCACTTAGTAATATTATTATTACATTGTTAAACTTCTTTGTAAGAACTATATTTATAAAAACATTAGGCAATGAATATTTAGGCATTAACGGACTATTTACTAATATTTTATATATATTATCTTTTGCAGAATTAGGAGTAGGACATGCGATTACATATTGTATGTATAAACCAGTTGCAAATAATGATTATAAGAAGACTAAATCTTTATTAAAATTATATAAGAAATACTATAATATTATAGGAATTATAATATTTATAGCAGGTATTTTAATAATCCCATTTTTTCCATTTATTATAAAAGATGCACCTAATATAAAAGAAAGTTTAATAGTCATATATTTATTATACTTGTTTGAAACTGCATCTTCTTATTTTCTAAGTTATAAAAAATCTATTATAATGGTAAATCAAAAAGATTATATATGTGACATTGTAAAACTTATTTTATTTGTTATTAAATCTATAGTTCAAGTAATAGTATTATTGCTAACAAAAAATTATATTTTATATTTATCAATTTTTGTATTATCTACATTCTTAATAAATGTAATATTAAGTATAATTGCAAATAAAAAATATCCTTTTATAAAAGATAAGGATGTAGAAGAATTAGATAAAAAAGAAAAGAAAGATATTACAAACAATATAAAATCACTTATATTATATAAAATAGGAAGAGTATCTTTAAGTGGTACAGATAATATTATTATTTCTTCTTTAATTGGAATTAGTGTAGTTGGTCTTTACTCAAACTATTCACTTATTATTAGTGCAGTAAGTGGTATTACATATTTATTACTTAAAGGTTCCACATCTTCAATAGGTAATGTTAATGCGACAGAAAGTGCCGAAAAGAAAGAAGATTTAATGCAAAAAACTTTATTTGTATCTACTTGGCTATATGGTTTTACAACTATATGTCTTGCAGTTTTATTAAGCCCATTTATAGAAATATGGATTGGAAAGGAATATTTATTAGAAACTAGTGCAGTATTATCTTCAGTATTTTATATTTTAGTAGATGGTTTAGAATTCCCATCACATACATATATATCGACATTGGGTTATTTTAGACAAACTCGTTTTTCATCTTTAATTTGTGCAATACTTAATATAGTTTTATCCATTGTATTAGGAATGAAATTTGGTTTATTTGGAATATTTATTTCTACTTCGATATCAAAAATATTAACTACATCTTGGTTTGATACATATGTACTTTATAAATATGAATTTAAAAAATCACCACGAAATTATTACATCAAGCATATAGTCTTGTTAATATGTGTTTGTCTTAATTTTTCTATATGCTATTATGTAACGAGTTTTATTCAAAATGGGAAATTTAGTTTATTTATAATAAAAACTATAATAACAGTAATTTTAAGTAATACTATATTTATTTTAATGTTTTATAAGACAAATGAATTTAAGTATATGAAAAAAATAATAGGAGGTGTAATACCATGGAAAAAGAAGAAATTAAACTAGAAGATATAAAGAAAATTCAATTAGATATTTTAATATATCTTGATAAAATATGTAAAGAAAATAGTATTAAATATTATCTTTCTAGTGGTACTTTATTAGGTGCAGTAAAATATAAAGGATATATTCCATGGGATGATGATATAGATGTTATATTACTAAGAGATGATTATACTAAACTTGTTAATGTTTTAAAAAATAGTAATGATAGATATAAATTACTATCTATATATAATTGTAAAGACTACTATTATCCATTTGCAAAGCTAGTAGATAGTAAAACTATTTTAATAGAAAACTCAAAGAAAATAAAAGGCATGGGAGTTTATATAGATATAGTTCCTATGGATGGATATAAAGATTCAAATATTTTAAAACATATTTTTGATATTAGAATAATACATAATTTAACGGTTAGAAGATTTAGAATTAAAAACTGCATAAGAGGTAATTTCGATTATATGAAGTTTAGAAATAAAAAGGTAAAACATAAAGGCATAAAAGATTTTATATATGCATTTGTAGATTATATTACGCTACCTCTTGGATATAATTTTTGGGCAAAAGTATTAGATAAGAAAGTGTCTAGTATCGATATATCAAAATGTGATTATGTAGGAGTTAGAGTTGGTAGTTTTGGCATTAAAGAATCATTTTTGAAGAAAGAAATAATTGAACAAGAATTATATGAGTTTGAGGGATTAAAATTTACGAGTTTTAAAAATTATGATTTATATTTAACAAATAAATATGGAAATTATAAAAAAGAACCAAATGAAGAACAAAAAGTATCACATCATCAATATAAAGCATATTGGAGATAGAATGAAAGATTTAATTAGTATTGTCGTTTTAGTATATAACACTTCTAAGTATTTAAATAGGTGTTTAGATTCAATCTTAAATCAAAGTTATAAAAATATAGAAATAATTCTTATTGATGATGGTTCTACTGATGATTCAAAACAAATATGTATAGATTATGTGAATAAAGATAGTAGAATTAAATATTTTAGGAAAAAGAATGGTGGTGCTTCTTGTGCTAGAAACTTTGGTATAAGAAAGGCAACAGGTAAATATATTGGTTTTGTAGATAGTGATGATGTTATACATAAAGATATGTTTTTAATCTTGTATAATAATATGATTAAAGAAAAAGCAGATATGTCTATTTGTGAAGTTACAAGGTTTAATGAAAAACCTAATTTTACTGTTAATGATAAGATAGAAATATATTCTAATATCGATGTATTAAAGATAATTCTTGAAGATAAAAAAATATGTAGTTTTTCAGTTAATAAATTATATAAATTAGAAAACATAAAAGATATTAAATATCCTATAGGAAAAGTACAAGAAGATGTAGGTACAATTTATAAATTTATATTAAAATCTCCTAAAATAGTGTATACAAGTAGTGAATTATATGGTTATTTTAAAAGAGAAGATAGTATAACTAACACTATAAATATTAAATTTGTATATGATTATTTTTCTATGATTGAAAAAAGAAAAGAAGATTTAAAAGATATGAACATTACTAAATATCTAGATTTAAATTATGCAAATGTTATTTTAGGAATATGTATAGATTTATCATTAAATATAGATTTATTGATGGATAAAGAATTTGATGAATTTATAAGAAAAAAAATTAAGGAATTAAAACTTTTACATAAAAAAACAAAATCTATAAATACAAAAAAACATAACATTTTAATAAATATATTACTTTTAAATAGAAATATATTCTTTGTTTTAATGAGAAAATATTTAAAATTAAAGAGGCAATATCATGAAAAAAATATCAAATACTGAAGTTAGAAAAAGAGAAATTAAACTATTAAATTATGTTAAAGAAATATGCATTAAAAACAATTTAAAATATTATTTATATGCGGGTTCTTTAGCAGGGGCTTTCTATTATGAAGGTTTTTTGCCAAACGATGATGATATTGATATTGTCTTATCAAGACCTGATTATGAGAAACTAATAAGGATACTTGATAAAGATGATAAGTACAAATTATTAACTCCATACAATAATACTAATTATTATTATCCGTTTGCGAAATTAGTTGATAATAAGACAAAAATAGTAGAAAATAGTCGTTTAAAAATAGAAGGTTTAGGAATATATATAGATATTTTCCCAATGGATGGATTACCAAAGTATTTAAAAAAAATATATTTATTTAAAATGAGAATATATAAAAATTTGTTATTAACAAAGATGGTTGATAAACCAACTGTAAAAAAATTAAAGCATATTTATTTTTTATTAAAGTATTATATTATTATATGTATAGATCATATATTTAAAAATAAAGATGATAATTATTTTGCAATAATAATAGATAAAAAGGCAAAAAAGTATAATTATGATAATTCAAAATATATTTCATTAGTAAGTTATGGAAATAGAAATAATAACTATGTTTTAAAAGATTATTTTTTAAAACAAAAACAATATAAGTTTTGTAATGATTACTATACTAGTATAGAAGATGCACCTTATCTTTTAAATAAAATATATGCAGGTAAAATTCATAAATATAAACATAGTAAGCACAATTTTGTTGCTTTTTTTAAATAATTATGTTATTATAATGGAGATTTTTGTGGGGGATTTTTATGGAATTTGAAATTATTGATTTAATCAAATATTATTTTAAACATTTTATATTAAGTTTTTTAGTTTTTGTTTTTTCTCTTTTAATTGGATTATTTTGTATATTTAACATTTATGAAAAAGAGTATGTTGGTAAAACTACTTTTATGTTAGGAGTATGTATTGAAGAATGTGATGAAAACTATATTGATATATACTTTAATAATGAAGTTGTTAATGATTATATTGAACTTGCTACTTCAAATTTAGTTTTGAGTAAGGCAAATGAAAAAGCAAATTTAGAATATTCAAATGGACTATTAAGAGAAATGGTTAATGTTACATACGAAGAAGATACAGGATATGTTGTTATAAGCGTGACTTCAAATAATAAATACGATGCGGCAGAATTATCATATAATATATATGAAGTTCTTATCGATGAAGTATATAGAATATTTGAAATAGATAATATACATTTAGTTGATACTTGTGAAAAAGGTAGTTTAAAGTATAGCAATTTTAAATTAGTTTTGATTGCAATAATCATATCACTAATTATTTCAGTTATTGTAATGACTACTAAGTTCTTATTCTTTTCTAATAAAAAAAATAAAAAGAATAACAATATAAAATTAGAAAAAAAGACAAGTAAAAAAGAAAATACAAAGAAAACAACTATTAAAAGTAATAAGACAAGTTCTAAAAAATAAATATCCTAAAAAAGGATATTTTTTACAATTTCATTAGAATAATAAAAAATTTAAAAAAATATATTTTATGGAGGACTTATGAATTATTTAGATTTTTTAGTAAAAATTTCTGTGTGTTTCATTTTAGGTGGCTTAATTGGTTTTGAAAGGCAATGGAGAAGAAAAACTATAGGTATTAGAACGATTACATTAGTGGCTTTAGGTTCTTTTTTGTTCGTTTCTATATCTAATTTAACTAATGCGGGGGATGTTACTCGTATTGCAGCTCAAGTTGTATCTGGAATAGGTTTTTTAGGTGCAGGTGTAATACTTAGAGAAGGAACACATATTAGAGGATTAAATACAGCAGCAACTCTATGGTGTAGTGCAGCTGTTGGATCATTAACTGCTTTAGGTTTAATTTTTGAAGCATCAGTTGGTGTATTTTATATTTTATTTTCTAATATATTTTTAAGATTTATTTCAAGAAAATTGTTAAGAAAAACATTGAATACAAAAATTATAAATTATGTTTTGACAATACGTGCAGATATTGAAAAAGAAGATTCTATTAAAAATATTTTAATTCAACAATTAAAGTCGAATCAAATTACTACTAAATCTTATTCTATGAAAAAAGAAAATGATGAGGTTGTGTTTGAAATTAAAATAGGAATAGAAAGCAATTATTCAAAAGATATTGGTATTATAATTAACAAATTATGTGCTGAGCCTGGAATAAAATCAGTAGTTCACGATGAAGCATTAGATTATGTTGAAGAGCAAGCGTATGATGATGACGATGATAGTAATTTTTAATAAAGAAAAAATAATTTAGATGAAAATATTTAAATTATTTTTTTTTCTAAAAATATTGTTAATACATTGATTTTTATGCTATTATAATTTACATATTATTATGATGTTGGGGGACTTACGAAGTATGGAAGATAGAAAAGAATGCTATGGAATATTAATGACAAGACAAAAATTAAATGAAAGTACTTTTTTACTAAAACCAAAGTATATAATAAAAGGTATATATATTGATAATAATGAAGAAAGGGTATTTTTTTATGAGCTAGGAAATAATTATTACTTATCTGACGATATAAATTCATTGATAGATGAAACTGAAACTTCTATATACTATTGTATTACAGAAGAAGAACTATTAGAAAGATACTTTGGATGTGAGGTATCTATTGCTATGGGTAATTATTTAGATGAAACTTGTAGTTATACACATTTTTGTAGAAGTGATATTGTAGATGATGGCAAAATGTTTGTTACTGCTGTAGATTTAGAGACACTTCTTGAAGGAGATGCTTTTGCAACTTACTTAAATGAAAATAAAGATGATATAGTAGTAGTTAATAGGAAACTTATAGATAATTTACTTAAAGTAGATGATATTTCTATAATTAAAACTGTATTAGAAGAAATAAAAGAAATTACTAGCGTTGAAAAAGAATCTATAGAAGAAAAAACTGAAGCTAAAACAAAAATAAATATAGATGCATTCACAAAAGATGGATTTATAAAGATGTTTGAACTTGTATTTAATACATTACCTAAAAGTGATACTTTAGATGAAGCGAAAACAGTTTTAAAGAATTTTGAAAGTGTAATATTTGAAATTATTAGAGCTTTAGAAGTAAAAGGTATAAAAAACGAAGAAGTAGAGCAAGCTATGGATTATATGCTTGAACTTATAGATAGTGTTACTTCTATATATGATGAGGAAAATAAAGATGAATTCTTTAAAAAAGTAGATTGTTATTTGGAAAATAATAGAAAAAAGATAGAAGAAGTTGGTACTATACTTGAGAAGTATAGGAATATTGATATAAAAGAAACAAAAGAAGAAAAAGAAGAAAAAAAAGAAAAGGTTAAAACAAAAGTTAGAGGAAACATAAGAATTATAGACAATCTTTCTATGAAAAAGTTTTTAGATGAAAGAGTTGTTGGTCAAGAAGAAGCTAAAAAAGATGTTGTTACTGCAGTTGTAACAAATCCATTATCTGATGAATCAAGCGATAGAACTTCTTGTTTGTTAATTGGGCCTACTGGTTCAGGGAAAACTTTGATTATAGAATCAATTAGTAAGTATTTAGATAAACCCATGGTTATAGTAGATTCTACTCAATTATCTGTGCCAGGTTATGTGGGTGCTAATATAGATGATTATTTAGTAAGATTACTTGAACAAACTAATGGTGATGTTGCTAAAGCTGAAGAAGGTATCGTTTGTTTTGATGAAATAGATAAAAAAGGAAGCGAAAAGAATAGTGATGTATCTGGAAAAGGAGTACTAAATACATTATTATCATTTATGCAAGGAACAGTGTATGACGTTAAATATAAAAATAGTATAGTACACTTTAATACTTCTAAATTAACTATATTTCATACAGGAGCATTTACTGATGTAGCAAAAGAGAAATTAGAAGATAAAAAAGCATATTCAACTACAAGAATTGGCTTTAATACCGAATTAAAGCCCAAAAATATTGATATTGAGGATATAGAATATCCAGCTATAACAAGAGAAGATTTAGTTGAATATGGACATATTCCTTCTGAATTTGTAGGAAGAATAACTACTATAAGTCAATTAAAAGGACACACTTTAGAAAGCCTTTATGAATTACTTACAACTTCACTTAGTAGTCCACTACTTGCTGAAAAAAGAAAACTTGCTAAAATTGATGTTGAGTTAAGGTGGACAGAAGGTTATATAAATGCAGTATCAAGAAAAGCATTAGATTTAAAAATGGGTGGTAGAGCTTTAAAAACAATAGTAGAAAGTTCTATAAAGAATGCTCGTTGGGAAGCTTTATCTGATGAAAAATATTGTGCAATCATATTAAAGGAAAATAGTGTAGAAGATAATTTGGATTGTGATTTAGTAGATATAGATGGGAATATAGTAAGTTTAAAAATATTGGATTTAGAAAGAAAAAATGAGGAGAAACAAAAGGTAAAAAAGAAATAGTTTTTTGCAATATTTCTAATTTTGTGGTAGTATTTATATAGTATATGAGTATTATATGGAGGTAATTATGTTTTATTGTAGTAATTGTGGAACAAAATTAAAAGATGAATATAAATTTTGTCCAAAATGTGGTAAATCTATTGAAAATAATAGTGAAAAAACAGATTTTGATGTCTTATATGATGATGTTGTTTCTTATATTGCTAAAGAAAAAAAGATAAGTATTTCTCTTATTCAAAAAGAGTTTGGCGTTAGTTATACTAAGGCAATAAAGATTATGGAAAAACTTGAAGAAAATGGTGTAGTTGGCCCTAAGAATGGGACTAAACCTAGAGAAATACTTATAAATAATAAAAAAGAAGATAAAGAAGAAGATATTGCTGATAAAATTAAGGCAAATGTAGAAGATATTATAAATACAGAAGATACAACTTCTTCATATGATAAGAAAGATATAAACGATAATATACTTTTAGCGTGTTTATCTTATCTAGGTTTACTTGCATTTATTCCTTATTTTATAAAAACTGATTCTAAGTTTGTTAAGTATCATGCTACACAGGGAATAAACTTACTAATCGTATGGGGTATTTATACATTAGTAGATAATATACTTGGTTTAATAAAAGTAAAAACTGTAGTAGTTGATTTTGGTACGATGGTTGGAACTAAGTTAGTAACTCCAATATGGATATCTTTACCAATGGGTATAGTAGGTATTTTACTCCTAGTCGCATCTATTTTAGGTATAGTTTATGTTTGTCAAGGTAAAGCTAAAGAATTACCTATAATAGGTAAAATAAAGATAATAAAATAGGAAGTTTAATATTAAAAACACTTGTTTTGTCGAAAGTGTTTTTTTTATTTTTTATTTTTGATTTAATAAAGAAAAGGAGATGATAAAAATTGTAGATGAGTTAACTGAAGTAGTAAATATGCATAAAAAAATGATTTATAAGCTTGCTAGAAGTTTGAGTACTAATGCTTTAGAAGATTTGTTTCAAGTAGGAGTTATTGGACTTATTAAAGCTTATAATAATTATGATAAGACGTGTGATACTAAACTTTCTACTTATGCATATACTTTCATTTTAGGCGAAATGAAAAAATACATAAGAGAAAATAATGGTGTAAAAGTTAGTAGAGAAATTTCTTATTTAAGTTCTAGATTAGATAGACTTATAGAACTATTATGTCAAAAGTATAAAAGAATGCCTACAACTCAAGAATTAAGCATAGAAACAGGCATAGAAGAATGGAAAATAATTGAAGCATTAAATTTAAAAAATTGTGTTAGAAGTTTAGATGAACCTATCAAAAAAGATAGTGAGGTTACAGTAATAGATATAATTCCTGATTTTAACAGAGTTGAAGAAAAAATGGAATTAGATGAATTACTAGGTACTTTAAATGAAGATGAGAAAAATTTTGTAAAAGAAAGATATTTTAATGATAAATCTCAATCTGAACTTTCAAAGATTACGGGATATTCACAAGCTAAAGTATCTAGAGAAGAGCAAAAGATAAAATCTAAACTTATGAGTTATTATAAGGCAAGTTAAATCTTGTCTTTTATTATATGGTGTTATCTTTTTTGGTTGACAACTATATAATTTAATGATATTATTGTTTTAGCAAGGAGGTATTTTTATGGCAATTAAATTAAGATTAAAGAGAATGGGTGCAAAGAAAAGACCATTTTATCGTGTAGTTGCTGCTGATTCTAGATATCCAAGAGATGGAAAATTTGTAGAAACTGTTGGTACATATAATCCAATAGCAGAAACTGATACTATTAAGATTGATGAAGAAAAAGCACTTAAATGGTTAAGAAATGGTGCACAACCTACAGATACTGTAAGAGATATATTAAGTAAAGCTGGCATTATGAAAAAATTTCATGATGAGAAACAAGGTAAGTAATTATGGATTTAGTAGGATTAACAAGTTATTTAATTAAATCTTTAGTTAAAGATTCTGAAAGTGTATCAGTAAGAGGTTTTGAATCTGAAAATGATGAACTTGTAATAGAAGTTTTAGTTAGTGCTGATGAAATTGGTGCTGTAATTGGTAAGAATGGCAAAATTGCTAATTCAATAAGGACTATCGTTCAAGCAAGTTCATACTTAAATGGTAATAAGAGAGTAAAGATTAACATAGATAGTGTTTAATCTCTTTTATTGCCTCGTAGCCAAGTGGTAAGGCTCCTGACTCTGACTCAGGCATTCGCTAGTTCGAATCTAGCCGAGGCAGCCAATAAGTAGATTTGATAATAAGAAATTATTATCTTTTTTTTATAAAAAAATTCAACAATCTTTTATTTATTATTGATATAAATTTGTAATTGTAATATAATTTTATTAAGGTGATGATATGAAAGAGAGAGTAATAAGTGCTATTGTAGCTTTAATTATCGTTTTACCGTTTTTGCTTCTTGGAGGTAACTTGTTTGTCCTTCTAGTAGCAGTACTAGGCATTCTAGGTTTAAAAGAAATACTTAATCTTAGAAAAAATTTACCTACTAGGATGAAAATAGTTAGTTATGTACTTTTTTTAGTGCTCCTAATGTATGGATATACTTTTACTGGTAAGGTTTATTTGATGAATTTTAGTTTTGTTATCATTTGTCTTATGGTATTGTTTTTATCTTTGATTTTTTATGGTAACAATAAAAAATATAATATTGAAGATGCATTCTTTCTTAGTGCTTCAATTATATTTTTAAGTTCAGCATTTAATCTATTCATAGTAGTTAGAGAAACAGGATTGGAATATATTTTGTATTTATTTTCAATTACAATTATCACAGATACATTTGCATATTTAATAGGAAGAAAAATTGGTAAGCATAAGTTAATACCTAATATATCGCCAAATAAGACAAAAGAAGGTCTATTTTCAGGCATTTTAATAGGAACAATATTCTCAAGCTTAGTTTACTATTTCTTGATTAGCAATTCTAATTTTCATTTAACGATATTGATTACTTTAATTTTGTCTATATTAGGTGAATGTGGTGATTTATTCTTTTCTCAAATTAAGAGAAATTACGGAGTTAAAGATTTTTCTAACATAATGCCTGGACATGGTGGCATATTAGATAGACTCGACAGTATAATATTCGTTTTATATGGATATGTTATTATTTCAATAATTTTATAGGAGGGATTATGACATTAGTTTATTTTATACTTATTTTAGGACTTACAGTTTTTATACATGAACTTGGACACTTTATATTTGCTAAAAAAAATGGAGTTTATTGTTATGAGTTTTCATTGGGTATGGGTCCAAAGTTATTCTCATTTAGGAGAAAAAATGATGAAACACTATATTGTTTAAGACTTCTTCCAATTGGTGGATATGTTCAAATGGCAGGAGAAGAAATAGAGGAAGATAAAAATATACCAAAAGAAAAACAAATGCAATCTAAAAGTGTTTTTCAAAGATTTACAATCGTAGTAGCAGGTGCTTTTAATAACTTTATACTTGGTATTGTATTACTATTCTTAATTGGATTATTTTATGGTAGTCCAGAGACTAAGCCTTATGTTAAAACAGTAGATACTAATTATAATGCATATAAAGTAAATATAAGAGAAGGGGATTTGATAAAAGAAGTAAATGGTAACAAGGTAAGTACTATCGATGATGTGTTGTTAGAGTTTCAACTTGTCAAAAAGGGTAGTTCGATAAAGTTTGTACTTGAAGATAAAAATGGGAAAGAAAAGAATGTTAGTGTAAAACCTACTAAAGTTACTAGTGAAGATGGAGTAGATAGTTACATTTATGGAATTGGTTTAACAAATGAAATAAATAAAGGATTTATTAGTTCAGTAAAATATTCTTTTGTCAAGTTTGGTTCTATATATAGATCTATGTTTAAAGTAATAGGGAACTTATTTACAGGTAATTTAGGACTAGATAGTTTATCTGGACCAGTAGGAATATATAATGTTGTCGGTGAACAATCAAAGATGGGATTTGAAAATGTTATATATTTATGTGCTTATATTTCAATAAATGTAGGTTTTATAAATTTAATTCCTTTTCCAGCATTTGATGGTGGAAGAGCATTATTCTTAATAATAGAAAAAATAAGAAGAAAACCAGTAAGTCAAAAGGTAGAAAATATTATTCATTCAGCTGGTTTTGTTATGTTGATGATTTTAATTGTAGTTATTACTATAAATGATATTATAAGATTATTTTAAGAGGTGGTATTATGAATGAAAAGGTGAAAAATATTTGTAAAAATTATAGTTTTATCGTAAATTGCGAATTTTTAGATGATGATTTATTTAGTTATAAGCTAGTTGAATTTTATAAAAAAGCAATATCTAGAGTTACTATGGATGATTCTAAAAGTTTAGACAAGATAAGTAATTATGATAGAGTTATGAAAAAGTATATAGAAGATTATGAATTTTCTAAGAATTTTAGAGATTCTATAGATGTTTCTACAGTTTTAGTAAGTAAAGTTGATTTAACAAATGCAGTATTAGATTATGCAGTTGATTTTTCTAGTAAATATAATGATGATGTTGAAAAGCCTATTATAAATACTAGATGGATTTGAGGTAATATATGGAAAAAATTAAAATTGTTTTTATGGGAACACCTGAATTTGGGCTTCCTACATTAGAAAAACTAGTCGAAGTATGTGATGTAGTTGGAGTTGTGTGCCAACCAGATAAGCCTTCTAATAGAGGTGCTGTTAATATATCTAAAATTAAGAAATTTGCACTCAATAATAATATTAGAGTGTTTCAACCTGTAAATATTAAAGAAGAACATGCTGATATTTTAAAGTTAGATCCAGATATGATTATTACTTGTGCATATGGACAAATAATACCTAAAGAAATACTTACTTATCCAAAATATGGATGTATAAATATTCATGCATCACTTCTTCCTAAGTTAAGAGGAGGAGCACCAATTCATAGAGCAATAATAGAAGGTCATAAAGAAAGTGGTATTACTATTATGAAGATGGAGCAAAAGATGGATGCAGGAGATATTATTGTTCAAGAAAAAATTCCGATTTTAGATGAAGATACAGCAGGTACTCTTCACGATAAATTAAGTATTTTAGCAAGAGATACTATGATAAAAACTATTCCAATTATTGTAAGTGGAAATTATACTTTAACTAAACAAAATGAAAGCGAAGTTACGTATGGTTTTAATATAACAAGAGAAGATGAACACATCGATTTTCATAAAACTACAAGAGAAATAGTTAATAGAATAAGAGGATTAAATCCATATCCTGGTTCATATTCACTTCTTGCTGGTAAAATAGTAAAACTATGGAGTGCTAAATATGGTAATAATTATTATTCAGAAGCTTTATGTGGTCAAGTAACAAGATTATATGAAGATGGTATTGGAATAAAGACTGAAAATGGAGAAGTAATTATTACAGAATTGCAACTTGAAGGAAAAAGAAAAATGAGTGCAAGTGAATTTATAAATGGTGTTGTAAATAAAGATAAACTTGTTGGTAAAATTTTTGAGTAGGTGATGTATGTTAAAAAAGTTTAATGAATTTGATAGTAAATATTCTACATTATTTTTCTTTTTTTCTCTTTTTTTCATACTTTTATGTTTAGTTTTTCTTAATATAGCTAATAGGAGTAATTCAAAGGAATGTAGCGTCCCTTCATGTAGCGTCCCTTCTGATTTAGTTGATGATTCTAAAAGATATATTTATAATATAACAATAGATAATAACGGTAAAAATACTAAGTTATATATAAAAAGATATGGGTTTAAATATCTAATTGAAAAAGAAGAAAATGAAGTAAAATCTACATATTATATTTACTATACTGATATATATGAAAAAGCATCTACAGGAGAATATATTAAATTTAGAAGTGATAATATAGTAGATGAAATAGACAATAAGCTTTTATTTATAGACTATATAAATGAGATTAGTTTAGAAAGTAAAGTTAGTCAAGAGGATGGAATTACTTGTTATAATAATAGAGCAATGGGTATATCAATGTGTGTAAATTTAGATGATTCTATAACACTTAAAGAGGATGATTTAACAATTACTTATGAAATTAAAAAAATAGGAATGGTCGATGATTTTGATATTGAAATAGATAGTGATGAAGATATAGATTCTACTATCGATACTGAAGATACTACTGATAAGTGAATATTAAAACAACTTAAAATACAAATTAAGTTGTTTTTTTATTATAACTATCTAATAAAATTGAAGATTTAAACATATATTTAATCATTTTTTTCAAATAATTTATCAATAGTTATGTCTAAAACTAGTGATATTTTATATATAGTAGCAACAGAAAAAGTTTTAATTCCTTTTTTTGATTTGATTCTTCTAATAAATTCGTGAGAAACTCCAACCTTTTCTGCTAATATCGCTTGTGTAATTTTCTTTTCTTTTCTATATTTCTTAATATTTCTAGCAACAATTTCATAAATGTTGTTTTCATCAAATCCGTTCATGTTACCACCAATATTATTATGACAAAAAAAATGAAAAATATATGTATACTAGTAGTTTACAAAAATATAATATTATGATATATTTAAATTGAAAGGAGAATAAATATGAAGAAAGAATTTAAAATTGTAGTTGTTATTGTTGCAATATTATTGATTTTGCTTTTAGTTTGGTTTTTAACAAGAAAAGAATCATATAATGTAACATTTATGGATTCTAATCAAGAAATATCAAGTATAAAGGTAAATGAAGATGGATATGTTGAAGAACCAACTCCATTAGAAAAAGAAGGATATATTTTTCTTGGATGGTATGTTGGTGATGAGAAATTTGACTTTGCAAATTCTACAATAACTGAAGATACTATTCTTGAGGCTAGGTGGGAAAAAATAGAAGAACAAGAGAGTAAAGATGAATATACAGTTACATTTGATTCAAACGGTGGTAGTACTATATCTAGTGTAAAAGTAGAAAAAGATGCGACTGTGTCAAAGCCAACAGATCCAACAAGAGAAGGCTATAAGTTTGTAAGTTGGCAATTAGATGGTAAAGACTATGATTTTTCAAGTAAAGTAACAGAAGATATTACTTTAGTTGCAAAATGGAGAAAGACAGAAACAACAGTTGATTCTAATAAAGTCTATTACACAGTTAAGTTTAATTCAAATGGTGGAAGCAGTGTATCAAGCATTAAAGTAGAAGAAAATACTGCTATAGCAAAACCAACAAATCCAACAAGAAATGGATACAAATTTGTAAGTTGGCAGCTAAATGGTAAAAACTATAATTTCTCAAGCAAAGTAACAAAGAATATTACTTTAGTTGCAAAATGGGAAAAAATAGAAGTACCAACTAAGAGTTATACAGTTACATTTGATTCAAATGGTGGAAGCAGTGTATCAAGCATTAAAGTAGAAGAAAATACTGCTATAGCAAAACCAACAAATCCAACAAGAAACGGATACAAATTTGTAAGTTGGCAGCTAAATGGTAGTGACTATAATTTCTCAAGCAAAATAACAAAGAATATTACTTTAGTTGCAAAATGGGAAAAAATAGAAGTACCAGCTAAGAGTTATACAGTTACATTTGATTCAAATGGTGGAAGTAGTGTATCAAGTATTAAAGTAGAAGAAAATACTGCTATAGCAAAACCAACAAATCCAACAAGAAATGGATACAAATTCGTAAGTTGGCAGCTAAATGGTAGTGACTATAATTTCTCAAGTAAAGTAACAAAGAATATTACTTTAGTTGCAAAATGGGAAGAAGTAATAACTTATACTTATAAAGTAACTAATTATTCTGAAAGTGATTTACAAAAGAAAGTTACAGTTTATAAAAATAATGTTGATATTACTAAAGATGTTTCTTATATTGCAGATTCAAATGGTGTAAATTTAGGTCGTTATTCTTATGAAGCCGGTGCAATTTTAGTAAATAAGAATGAGATTAGTCGTATCAATAAAATTAAATATAATGGACAATTTATTTTAGTAGAAGAAATTTAAGAGGAGTGAGAGTAATGAACAAAAAAGTTAGTAAAGTATTGTTAGTTCCACTTGCTATGTTATGTATGGGATTACCAAATGTTAATGCTAAAGAATTTACTATATCAGAGATTAACGAAATGTCTAAGTTTGATGAAAATGCTTATGACACTATCTATGTCTTTGGTAGTCATGTTTATTTTAATAAAATAACAATGGCAAATTTAGTAGCAGCAGCAAATACATTAAATGGAAAAACAGATGCAATTTTATATTATAAAGATGGAAGCAATACTTGGAAAAATGCTGTTACTAATGAGCAAGTAGATGTATCAAATGTTACTTTTGATATTTCAATGATTACAAAAGAAACAACTGATGATACAATAACTGGTAATGAAGAAGATCCGTTATTTGTTAAAACAGTAAAAAATGGAAATAGTTTATCAGAAATTTATGCATTAGAAACAGGAGTAAATCTAAATTTTAAAGGGGCTAGAATTGCTGATCCAAATAGTGAAAAAATAGGTGATGCAATAAAAGAAGCACACACATATAATCAAAATGCTTTAAATGTAACATTTGATAGTGCAAGCTTAACAATTGAAGAAAAAACACCTTTAGTTAAATATAATAATGGCTATGATGAAGGTGAATGGTTTGGTTTATTAGTTGATTTAGGAAAAGAAATTAGTAAGGATAAATTAAAAGTACAATTATATAACATTTATGATGAAGAATATTATGATTATACAGTTGAAGAAATTGATATAACTGATGCTAAAAATCATGGTGCTACAGGTAATGAATTTATAATATGGTTAAGAGGAAATATTAAAAATACTACTAATTCTTCAATAATATTTACTGAATATGATGAAAATAAAAATATTATTGGAGTTAATCATGTTAAATTTAATTATGTTAACAAAATAAGTATTTACGATAGAGAAAGTAAAGAAGAAATTAAATCAACTACAGATAATGTAGAAGTTTCAAGATATAAAGTAAGTGAAGATACTTACAAGTATATGTTCTACACAACTGATTCAGGAGTAACTGAGTTTACATTTACTGATGGTGATAAAGATTTTGTTGCCAAATATAATGAAGGAAACTGGTCAGTATATGAACCTATCGATGTTACAAGTGTAAAATTAGGCTTTGCTGATATTATTGTTGAAGAAAAAGAAGAACATAGTTGGAACCAAGGAGCTATTGCTGTATCAGATTTTAAAGAAAGTACTGAAGAAGGCATAGATTATGTAGTAACTATAACTAAGAATAAAGAAATGATTTCATATAATAATCCTAATGGTACAAATGCAGAATGGTATTCATTGATAGTAGATTTAGGAATAGATCCTAATGCTTTAACTAGTGAAGGATACAAAATAGAAGAAGTTGATATAACAGATGCACATAGTCATGGCGCTACAACTTATAGTGGTTTTGTAATGTGGTTACAAGGTAATAATAAAGAGCGTGTAGTAACATTTACAAATAGTTTAGAACAAACAGATAAAATAGTAGTTAAGTTTGTAGTTGAAGATAAAGTTCCAGAATTAAGTGCAGATATTAAATTATCTAGTGCAGATTTAGAATTATATGATGATGCTGAAACTAATGATGATCATTTAATTGCTAATAATAGTTATAAATATAATATGAATTCTTTAAGTATGATACAAACATATGATAGTAAAACTGATACATATAATGTTATAGTAAAAGCAAATAGAGAATTAAAAGAAGTTTATAAATATAAAGATACAAGCACTTTAGGAAAATGGTATGGACTTGTATTAGATTTTGGTGAAGAAATAGAAGAAAGCAATGTTGTTTTTGATACTTCAAATACTACAATAATGGTAGATGCAAGTGTTGATAAAGAATATACATTTACTAGTAAAAATACAAAAGATACCATTAAAGTAAATGTTAAAACAATTGAAGTAAGTACATTAAAAGATGAAATAGAAGGTACTGTAACAATAGCTGATGAATATAAAGATAAAGTATCTTATGAAGTGACAGACTTAAATGGTGATAACATTGAAAAAAATTTCATTATAAGTGAAGGTATTACTAGATTTGGCTTTTCTGTTGAGAAAGATGGAAAAACAACAAATTATACTTATGCTTATACTGAGTCAGGTTGGGAAAAAGTAGAAAGTTTAAAATTGGTTAATGTTTATAAAGGATTAGTGCTTACTGAATATAATGATGAACAAAAATATAATCAAGACGCTATTAAAAGTGTAAGTGTTGATGGTAATATTATAAACATAGTATTTAATCGCATATTAAGTAAAAAAGTTGTAGCAGGAAATGATGTAACATCTAATTGGTATAGTATAGTAGTAGATTTAGATGTACTTAATACAAAATTAGGGACAACTGATGATTGCGGTTATAGTATAGAAGATGCTGATATAACTGATGCTAATAGACATGTTGAAGAATCTAATCAAAGTGATAATAATTTAGTATTATGGCTAAAAGCAGAAGAAACTGATGCTAATGATGGAAAAACTATTACATTTGTTAATAAAGATAATACTGATATAACTTATGATGTAGTTATTAAATCAACATATGAAGAAGATGATGCATTAGAATTAACTGAGGCAAAAGTTGCAGTTATAAGTGAAGAGTTAAAAGATGACGATTATTATGAAGATATTAAGAATAATAATGAGGGTTTAACTGTTGGAATCGATAATGAAAATGAAAATACTGTTATTATAACTACAGATAAGCCATTAAAGAAATATAAAAATGCTTCAGGATTAGAAACAGAAGAAGCATGGTTTGGAATATTAGTAGATTTAGGAATAGATTCTAAATATGTATCTACTGTAACTGATGGCTATAAAATAGAAGAAGTTGATAAAGATAGTGTTCATATAGAAAGATTTAAAGGGGACACTAACGACATAATTCTATGGTTAAGGGAAAGTAGATTTGAAGGAGAAAATAAAAAATTTACCATAACATTTACTAATTTAACTGAAAATAATAAATATAATACTTTAGATGTAACATTTAAATTTAAAGAAGAAATTGAACCACTTAAGTTAAATAGTGTAAGAATGGCAGATGCTGTTAATATTGGTGATAATACAGAAATTCATAGTCTAAATCAATCTAAAATAGATGTAGAATTATCTGAAAATAATATAATTGTTACAAAAGAAGCAGGAACAGGTTCTTATAATAATGGGCATAATACTGGTACATGGTTTTCTGTATTAGTAGATTTTGGAATAGATCCTAAAACTTTAACTAGTGAAGGATATCAAATAGAAGAAATTGATATAACTGATGCACATCGTCATGGTGCAACTGGTACAGAATTCTTATTGTGGTTAAGTGTAGAAGATTTTTCTGAAAATTCTAAAACAATTACATTTAAAAACACATATAATGAAGCAACATTAAATGTTAATATTAAAATTGCTGATGAAACAGAATAAAATATTTATTTTAATCTTGCTTTCTATACTTTTAAGTGGATGCAATAACACAATGACTTGTAGCTATGCATATACAGGTTCTGATTATGAATATAATTCAGAAGTTGAGTTTAAAGTTAAAGATAATATTGTAGTTAGTGCTACTGCTACAATGACTTATCAAGATGAAAAGAAAGCAAAAAATATGTGTGAAATTTTTAAAATATCATCTGATGTTAGTGAGGACTTAGTTTGTGATGATAATATAATTAAAGTTAATAATTATCATAAATCTGTAAGTCAAAATGATATAACTAAAGATCAATTTGTAAAATATTTAGAAGAACAAAAATTTGATTGTGAATAATATTAAAGGGTAACAAGTGTTATCCTTTTTAATTGCTAAAAATAAAACTCTAAATAGAAGTATTTCAATAATTTTTTCTTTATGCTATAATAATAGCGGTGAGTTTATGAAAATGATAGTTTTTATTGTAAGTATAGTTTTAGTTTTAATTGATCAAGTTTTAAAAGGATTAGTAATCAATTCTTTAAATTTGTATGAAAGTGTAGATATAATTCCTAATTTTTTATCTATTACTTATGTTACTAATGATGGTGCTGCTTTTAATATATTATCTGGTGGTAGATGGTTTTTTATTATAGCAGGTTTAATCGCGCTTATATTCATTATTAAGTTTATTATGCTAGATACTAAAGTATCTAAATTCGATAGAATGGCATATTCATTAGTTTTATCTGGTATAGTTGGTAATTTGATAGACAGAATATTTTATGGTAAAGTAATAGATTATATTGATTTTAATTTATTTGGATACGATGCGCCTATATTTAATTTTGCTGATATATGTATAGTTGTAGGTGTTATTATGATCGTATTTATATTGATAATAAAAGGTGATAGCGATGGAAATATATACAGTAGAAAACGAACTAAGTGATATAAGAATAGATAAATATTTAATTTCCTTACTTGGTATAAGTAGAAGTAAAGTGCAAAAACTTATTGAAAATGAAAAAGTACTTGTAAATGAAAAAATAGTAAAAAATAGTTATATTGTGCGTGTAGATGATGTTATAAAAGTTTTTGAGTATATAGAAAATAATGATATTCTTAAAGAGGATATTCCTCTTGATATAGTATATGAAGATGAATATTTGCTAGTTGTTAACAAACCTAGTGGAATGGTAGTTCATCCAGCAGTTGGTCATTATAGTAATACATTAGTTAATGCACTTATGAATCATACTAATTTAAGTAATAACGATGTAAGACCTGGAATAGTTCATAGAATCGATAAAGATACGAGTGGTTTATTACTAGTTGCAAAGAAAGATGATGTTCATCAAGCACTAAGTGAAGAAATAAGTAAAAAAAAGGTAAATAGAAAATATATTGCATTAGTATATGGTATTATAAATAATGATACAGGAACAATAGATGCACCCATTGGAAGAGATTTAACTAATAGAAAAAAGATGTGTGTTACTGATATAAATAGTAAAGATGCAGTTACTCACTTTAAAGTTTTAGAAAGATTAAATGGAGTTACTTTGATAGAGTGCACTCTTGAAACAGGTAGAACACATCAAATAAGAGTACATATGAATTATATAGGGTATCCTATTGTAAATGATCCTGTTTATGGTAGAAGAAAGAAAATTAACGATTTTGGTCAAATGCTACATGCAAAGACTATAGGATTTACTCATCCTATTACAAACGAATATATGGAGTTTAGTAAAGATGCTCCAAAAGAGTTTTATGACATTTTAAATATGTTTAGATAGGAGGAACAATGAATAGAGAAATTTCTTTTAAAGAAAAAGATGTTTTAGTAATGAAATTACTTCATTATTTTATTACTGAAGAAGGATATAATCCAATTATTTTAAGAGGAATAAATAATGAAATATGGCTTGAAAATATGGATGCACCTTATAAAATAGTAAGAATAAATACAGGGTACATACATAATAAAGAACAATATGATTTTGATATGTTTAAGACAAAGAAGATAATGTCTAAAGTAAAATTTAAAACTTTTTCTTTTTCTATGAATGCTTTATCTTTATTTTTAGATTTAGGTGAAGATGTAGATGTTGTTTCTGATGAACATATCGATTGTATTAAAGTAGGAAAAGAAGATGATATTAAAGATTCTAAGTTGATAAGTGATGCTTATCCTGATATAAGTGATAAATTGAATTTTAATGAAAAAGGTGTTGAATTATTTGCTAAAATAACTAACGATATAAATAAAAAAAATATAAAAGATGCTAAAGAAGCTGAAGATGTTTTTAAAGAAAGAACACCATATGTTACATATAGTTTAATTGCAATAAATATAATTATTTTCCTTTTAATGTATGTATTTGGTAATGGTAGTGAAGATATAATAACTTTACTTAACTTTGGAGCATTAACTAAGTATCATGTTATGAATGGAGAATTTTATAGACTAATAACTAGTGCATTTTTACATATTGGCTTTCTACATCTTTTCTGTAATATGTACGCTCTTTATATTTTAGGAAAAAATATTGAAGGATATTATGGTAGAGCAAAGTTTATATTTATATATTTAATTAGTGCTTTAGTAGGGTCTTTTGTATCTATAATATTTATGGATGAATATACAGTTTCTGCTGGTGCTAGTGGTGCTATATTTGGCCTTATGGGGGCTTTATTATACTTTGGATATAATTATAGAGTAACTTTAAATGATGCGATAAATAGACAAATTATTCCTGTAATAATAATAAATCTATTATTTGGATTTTTATCTAGTGATGTAAATAACTTTGCACACATTGGAGGACTTATTGGAGGATACTTTGCTAGTCTTGCAGTTGGTGTAAAATATAAGTCTGCGAAGAGTGAAAAAATAAATGGTGCAATAGTTTTAACATTATTATTTATATTTTTAATTTATATGTCTTTTTTTAGAGCATAATTTATGATATACTTTCTAGTAGGAGGATAAGTATGAAAGATAAGAATTTATTAGTAACAAATGGAATTGATGTTGATAAAAGTTTAGAGTTATTTGGAGATATGGCTATGTATGATGAAACACTTTCTGAATTTTTAGATAGTGTTGACGATAAGATAGAAGAGTTAAGTAAGTATAAAGAAGAAAGTGATACTTATAATTATGCTGTTTATGCACATTCATTAAAGAGTGATGCTAGATATTTAGGATTTACTAAACTAGCAGAACTTGCATATAATCATGAGATGGCAGGTAAGAATAATGATATAAATTACATTTACAATAATTATGATGCACTAATAAATGAAGCAAAAAGAATAATAGATGTAGTTTGTAAATATATTGGTACAAAAAACGATGTTATTAAAGAAGAAGTAGTTATTCATAGTGATAAAGTAATACTTGTTGTAGATGATTCAGATATAGTTAGAAATTTTATAAAGAAAATATTTAACGACGCATATGATGTAAAACTTGCAAATAACGGAGAAGAGGCTATTAATATTATTCAAACAGATGTTGATAATAAAATTGTTGGAATGTTTTTAGATCTTAATATGCCAAAAGTAAATGGCTTTCAAGTTTTAGAATATTTTGATAAAAATAGTTTATTCGATAAAATACCAGTTGCAATAATAACAGGTGTTGATACAAAAGATGAGATAAATAAGACATTGATGTATCCAATAGTTGATATATTAAGTAAACCATTTAATGAGGCAAATTTGAGAAGTATTATAGAAAAAATGGAAAAATAAAGCAAAAACGGATTAGAAATTTTACTTACAAATATTTGTAAATAAATGTAAAAGCAAAAATGATATTATTTATACAATATAGGTAATAAACCCAATAATTACCTATATTTTTTATTGAAAAATAAAGTGCAAAAAAGATTACAAAATAATTTGCGAAAAAAATAAATAAATTTACAAAAAACACTTGACAAATGGGGGGGGGGGGGGGGGGGGGGAATAATAAATATAAAAAATTTATTAAAGGGAGGGTGAAAATAAATAAAAAAAAAAAAAAAAAAAAAAAAAAAAAAAAAAAAAAAAAAAAAAAAAAAAAAAAAAAA
>CALVQZ010000003.1 GCA_944358275.1 uncultured Bacilli bacterium | reverse complement strand
AAATTAACAAAGAGAAAATAAATATGGAAAAGACAAGATGGAAGTATAGATTTATTGTAGGTAGTACTCATGATTTTTTTGATGTTACTTTTATAATATATGGAATTTTATTGGTAACAAAAGACTTTCTTACTACTTCTAATTTATTAGTATTATATACGTATCGTAATAGAATAGAGAATTTACTTAACTTTTATGATATTTTTCTTAATTTGATAAAAGAATATAATTTAAGTGCTACAAGAGTATTTGAAGTATTAGGTGATTATTTTAAAAAAGAAGATGATGGTGGAATTGTTTTAAATGATGTAAAGGGTAAGATAGAATTTAAGAATGTACACTTTTCATATACAGATATAGAAGTACTAAAAAATATTAGTTTTTCTATTATGCCCGGAGAGAGAGTTGGTTTTGTAGGAGTATCAGGTAGTGGTAAAACTACGATATTTAATTTAATTACAAAACTTTATCATTTAAAGGAGGGAAATATTTATATAGATGATATTGATATAAATGATATATCTATTACTTCACTTAGAAATAATATTTCTTTAATATCTCAAAGTCCATATATATTTAATTTTTCTATATTAGATAATTTAAAAGTAGTTAATCCAAAGGTTAATGAAGAAGAAATAATAGATGCTTGTAAAAAGGCAAATATTTATGATAGGATTATGAATTTTAAAGATGGTTTTGATACTGAAGTAGGTGAGGGTGGAGTTACTTTATCAGGTGGAGAAAAACAAAGATTAGCTATTGCAAGAAGTTTACTTAAGAAGAGTAATATTTTATTATTTGATGAGGCAACAAGTTCACTTGATAATATAGCACAAAATAAAATACAACAATCTATATATGGATTAGATAGAAATAAGACTATCTTAATTATTGCACATAGGTTATCTACTATAGTTAATTGTGATAAGATAATTGTTTTAAATGATGGTAGAATTTTAGATATAGGTACTCATAAAGAGTTATTAAAAAGATGTAATAAATACCAAGAATTATTTAAATATGAAGAGGTAGAAACCCATTAGTAATTATTAGAATTTTAAATCATATATTGTATTGGTGATGATATGAAAATTGATTTTAAAACTCTACTTATATGTATTATAGTGCCTCTTATCTTAGGTAGTATTGTTGGTTTATTAACTTCTCCATATAGTGAATACTCTAATTTAATACTTCCATCATTTAGTCTTAGTCCAATAATATTTAGAATAGTTTGGCCAATACTATATATTTTAATGGGAGTAT
This sequence comes from uncultured Bacilli bacterium, assembly GCA_944358275.1. GTDB lineage: Bacteria > Bacillota_I > Bacilli_A > RF39 > UBA660 > CAG-1193. The sequence continues at coordinate 9,057 of CALVQZ010000003.1, read as the reverse complement.
CTAGTTATCTAATTATAAAAGAAAATTCAAACCTTAAAAGACAAGCACTAATTATATATGGTGTACAACTTTTAGTAAATTTATTTTGGAGTGTATTATTCTTTTATTTGTCATTTAGACTTTTAGCGTTTATTTTATTACTCTTGTTAATTGTACTTGTAATTATAATGATAATAATATTTTATAAAATTTCTAAAACAAGTGCATATTTACAAATACCTTATTTAATTTGGATAATATATGCGGGCATTTTAAATTTATCTATATATCTATTAAATATGTAAAAATATTAGTGAATACTAGTATTTTTTTGTATATTTAATAAATTTATACTCATAATAATTGTGAGGTGAAATATGACAAAAGAAGAATATAAAAAGATTGTTGATAAGCATACTCCTAAAGTAGATCACATTAAGAGTATGTCTTTAGCGTTTTTTGTTGGTGGTTTTATTGGTATGATAGGACAAGCACTTATAGATTTATACTCTAAAGTATTTAATTTTACTGTTAAAGATTCAGGCACTTATATGATAGTAACACTTATATTTATATCTAGTTTATTAACTGCTTTAGGTTTTTTTGATAAGATAATAGAGAAAGTAAGATGCGGTATAATTATTCCTATTACAGGTTTTGCTCATGCGATGACTAGTGCTGCTATAGAATATAGGAAAGATGGATTTGTTTTAGGACTTGGTTCTAATATATTCAAACTTACAGGTAGTGTAATTTTATATGGAGTAGTTTCTGCATATGTTTTTGGACTTTTAAGAATAATGATTATGGGAGGATAAATGACAATAAAATATGATAATGTTTATGTAAAAGATACAAGTACAGTAGTAGGTAAATATGAAAATGAAGGGCCTCTTTCTAAGTATTTTGATAAGTCATATGAAGATTTTTATATGGGGTGTGATACTTTTGAACAAGGCGAGATTAAAATGATCTTAGATAGCATCGATATTCTTTTAGAAAAGTCTAAAACAAAGAAAGATGATATTGATTTATTTATATCAGGAGATTTATTAAATCAAATAACTCCATCTAGTTATGCAGCAGAAAAGTTAGGTATGAATTATATGGGTGTATATGCAGCATGCTCTACAAGTACTTTATCTATGATAGTCGCATCTTCTATGCTTCAAAGTAAAAAAATTAAAAATTGTATTTGTAGTGTAAGTTCTAATAATAGTGCAGCAGAAAAGCAATATAGGAATCCTACTGAATATGGAACACCAAAGCCAGCTACAAGTACATTTACAGCAACAGGAGCAGCTAGTATACTTCTTACTAATGAAAAGACTAAAATAAAGATAGAATCAGTTACAATAGGTAAAGCTATAGACTATGGAATTAGCGATGTATATCATATGGGCGCTGCTATGGCACCTTCGGCATCTTATACTATAGCAACTCATTTAAAAGATACAAAAAGAACAATCGATTACTATGATTTAATATTAACAGGGGATTTAGGAGTTTATGGAAAAGATATTCTTAAAGATTTATTAAAAAAAGAACACAATATAAAATTAACTAATTATGATGATTGTGGATGTATGCTTTTTGATTTAAAACGCCAAGATGTTAAAGCAGGTGCAAGTGGTCCAACATCTAGTGCTTTAGTTACTTATGGTTATGTAATAAATGAAATGAAAAAAGGGAAGTATAAAAAAGTATTATTAGTAGCAACAGGTGCACTTATGTGTCCTACTATGATAAATCAAAAACTTACAATTCCATCTATAAGTCATGCAGTAAGTTTGGAGGCGTTATGATATATTTATATTCATTTATTTTTTGTGGCTTTATATGTTTAATAGGACAACTTATACTAGATAATACAAAATTAACACCAGGACATGTAACTGCACTTTTTGTAGTAATTGGAGCATTTCTAGATATATTTGGTATATATGATATGTGCATAGATATATTTGGAGGAGGAGCCTTGGTACCTATTACAAGTTTTGGACATTCCTTAATACATGGAGCATTAGAAAGTGCACTTGATAATGGAATTATGGGACTATCTATAGGAATGTTCTCATTAACATCTGCAGGAATTATTTCAGCTATTGTGTTCGCATTCTTCTTCTCACTAATATTTAAACCTAAAAATTGATAATTTTGAATAAAATACTCTTTTTTGTATCAATATATGTTATGAAAGGAGTTTTTTAATGTCAAGAGGAAAAGTAGATATTACAGGTGTTAGTACTTCTGAATTAGAAGTATTAAGTAATGAAAAAATGAATGAATTATTTATTAGATTGAGTTATGGTGATAAAAGTGCTAAAGAAGAACTTGTTAATGGTAATTTAAAACTTGTTTTAAGTTTATTAAAAAAATTTAATAATAGAGATAATATGGATGATTTATTTCAAATTGGATGTATAGGTCTTATAAAAGCAATAGACAATTTTGATTTATCTCATAATGTTAGATTTAGTACTTATGCTGTTCCTATGATATTAGGTGAGGTAAAAAGATATTTACGAGATAATAATTGTATAAGAATAGCAAGAAGTATAAAACATACTGAATATAAAGTAATTAGATTAAAAGATGAACTTACTACTAGAAGTGGAAAAGAACCCTCAAATGAAGAAGTTGCAAAGATACTTGGTATAGATGAGATAGATGTAGTCATCGCACTAGATTCTTTAAAAGAGCCTGTAAGTATGTTTGAACCTATTTATAATGATGGTGGAGATACTATATATATATCTGATCAACTAGAAGATAAAAAAGAAAATATAAATAGTTGGGATATAAATATATATTTAAAAGATGCACTTGAAAAATTAAAAGAAAAAGAAAAGAAAATACTTATAGATAGGTTTTTATTAGGAAAAACTCAAATAGAAATAAGTGAAGAGATAGGTGTAAGTCAAGCTCAAGTATCTCGTCTTGAAAAAGATGCGATTTCTAATGTAAAAAAACTCATTAAATAAATTATATAGAGAATATCTATATATTTTTTTTAATATAATTAAGTGGTGAATTATATGAAACTATCTGAGTTACAAAAGAAAGATATAATAGATGTGAATAGTGGAATTAAAGTTGGAAATATAATAGATGTAATAATCAATGATTCTGGGTTTATTACATCACTTATAGTAGATAGAAACAATTTTTCTTTTAATTTTTTAATGACAAGAGCAGAGGCGGAGATTAGTTTTGATAGTATAGTTAAAATTGGTGAAGATGTGGTTTTAGTAAAAATTAAAGATAATTAGGATAACTATAAATTTATGTGGTACATTTTTGGGACTTTATCATAAACTAAAGTGAGGAGGGATAATAGTGGCAACTTATAAAGAAATTGTTACTAAGGCAGTAATTGCAAAAGGGAAAAAAGATTTTAAGGATGTTTATACGATAACTACTGAAATAGAACCATCTACTGTTTTAGGATGTTGGGTTATAAATCATAATTTTAAAGGATATCCACAAGGAGGCAAAATCGTTATAGAAGGAAGTTTTGATGTAAATATATGGTACTCATTTGATAAGGATACTAAAACTAATGTAATAAGTAAGACAATTACTTATAGTGACACTAGCAGTGTACGTTCTAAGGACAATGAGATAACTGATGATACTGAAGTAATTGTAAGAAGTTTAAAGCAACCTACATGTTCTAAAGTAGAAATTAAAGATGGAGATATAGAATTTACTATTGAAAAAGAATTAGGAATTGAAATAATTGGGGATACAAAAGCAAAAATATTAGTAGAAGAAGATGAAGATCCATGGGAAATAATAGGGAATAATATTGATGAAGAAATTGATAATGAAGTAAATGAAAATTATATAAACGAAATATAGGATCATCACCAAAAAATTATTGTTATTTACAGGAAAATTTTACTAAAAATAGTAAAATTTTTTAAGTTGTTATAAAATTATTATAGAAAAAGTAAAAAATAGTAGAATATAATAAATTGATAAATTTCTTTTGTTCTTTTGTTCTTTTTTTAATATCAAAATATTAAATATTGTTAAATTGATAATGTAAAAATGTAAATATAGCGTTTTGATTATATTTTTTATGTGTGTTACATTGTTGGTGTGTTAAGATATTTGTATAGCATCTGAAATAGTGATATAGTAAACGGAAAAAGTATACGCTATACTGATTGTGCTAAAATAAAAAATACTTCTTATTTTTAGTTACATAGTTTTATATAAAATGTTATAATATTTCATAAGGGAAAAGTAGGTGGCAGTATGCATGATAAATTAAAAATATTATTAGATAAAATAAATTTAAAAGAAGAATTTTATGAATATTTAAAAGATGGTAAATTAGAAAAAGTAATTTTAAATAAAGAGTTAAAAAAAATAAGTTTTATATTAAATTTAAATACTACCTTACCACTAGATGTATATATTGTTCTTATGAATAGTATCATATCTACATTTAAAGATGATAATATTAAAGATGTTTTATTAAAAATAAAATATGAGAATGTAGAGTATTCTTTATTAGAAGATTATTATAAATATATAATAAATAATATATCTAATAAAATGGCTAAAATTTTTATAGATAATCGGATATATTTTGATGATGGTATAAAAATTGAGGTATTAAATGATGTCGAAGAAAGCAAGTTAAAAGAATATATTGAAGAAATAAGTGAAAAATTAGTTGATATGGGTTTTAGTGATAAATTAGATATTGTTATAGATACTAAAAAGAATGAAGAAATTAAAAAAGAAATAGAGAATGAAACAAAAGAAATAGTTTTAGATAAAAAGAAAGAAATTAATAATGTTATTATTGGAAATGATATAAGTGAAGTAGAAGTTAATTATAAATTAAAAGATTTAATTGGTGAAGATAATGATGTAGTAGTCGAAGGGTATATTTTTGGTGCTGATCCTTTTGAATCTCATAAGAGTAGCTATAAAATTTTAACTTTGAAGTTTAGTGATAATACTGATAGTATTTATTGTAAATTATTTACAAGAGATTCAAAGGAGTTTTCCCTTTATTGCTCTAGATTAAAAGTAGGTAAGTGGATCAAAATAAGAGGTTATACTAAAAATGATCCTTTTTCAAGAGAATTAGTTCTTAGTGCAAAAGATGTTATAGAAATACCACCTAAAAATAGTGAAGATATAAAAGATGATAGTAAGATTAAAAGAGTTGAACTTCATGCACATACTATGATGAGTCAAATGGATGGTGTAACTAAAGTAGATTTAGGCAAACATACTTGTGAACTTGTTTCTAATGCTATTAAAATGGGATATAGAGGTGTTGCTATAACTGATCATAATGGGTGTCAAGCATTTCCTATTGCTTATGGTATTATTAACGATTACAATAAGAAAATAGAAGATAAAAGTAAACATTTCAAGGGATTATATGGCGTTGAATTAACGTTAGTTGATGATACTGTAAATATTGTTGTAAGACCAACTGATATTTCACTTATAAATAGTACTTATGTAGTTTTTGATACTGAAACAACGGGATTTAATGCAGCTGGCGAAGATCAAATGATTGAAATTGGTGCAGTTAAAATAAAAGATGGGCGTATAATAGATAGATTTGATGAATTTATAAATCCAAATAGACATATTCCAGATAAGATAACTGAGCTTACTTGTATTACTGATGAAATGGTAAAAGATGCTTTTGATGAGAAAACTGTAACTAAAAGATTCTTAGAATGGGTAAATGATTTACCTATGGTCGCACATAATGCAAAGTTTGATATTTCTTTTTTAGAAATGGCTATGAAAAAATACGATTTAGGCGAATTTAATAATACAGTAATAGATACATTAGAATTATCAAGAGTAATGGATCAAGGTTATACTAGACATAGTCTTTCAGCTCTTGTAAAAAGATATAATGTACCATGGGATGAAGATGCTCACCATAGAGCAGATTATGATGCTGAAGGTACTGCTTATGTATTTCATAAGATGATTGAGAAACTTAATTCACAAAATTTTAAGAAGATTAGTGATTTAGATAATTTAATAGCTAAAGATGAAATATATAAATTTGGAAGAACATTTCATTTTAATGCAATCGCACTAAATAAAAAAGGATTAGAAAACTTATTTAGGATAATTTCTTTAGCAAATACAACTTATTTATATAAAACTCCAAGAATACCTAGAAGTGTATTAACTGAACATAGAGAAGGACTACTTATAGGTAGTGGTTGTTACTTAAGTGAAGTATTTATAGAAGCTAGAAGTAAAGATGCTGAAGAACTTACTAACATAATAAATTTCTACGATTATGTTGAAGTACAACCTGAAGATGTGTATAGTCATCTTTTAGATTTGGGTGATTTTAAGAATGAATTTGAGTTAAAAGAACACATAAGAAAAATAATAGATACTACTAAAGCAGCTGGTAAAATAATTGTTGCAACAGGAGATGTTCATCACTTTAAAAAAGAAGATAAGATATATAGAGAAATAATAGTTAATCAAAAGGTACCAGGAGGTGGAAGGCATCCTCTTAATAAAAGAGAGATTAAATCTATTCCTTCACAACACTTTAGAACTACTGATGAAATGTTAAAAGATTTTGACTTTTTAGGAGAAGAACTTGCTTATGAAATAGTAGTAACAAATACTAATAAAATGTTAGATATGGTAGATGAAATAGAGGTTATAATAGATACTAAAGGAATACCATTTTCACCAAGAGTTAAGAGTGATGATGGAAGTGAGTATTTAGATTGTCCTAGAGTTGTAACTGATTTAGTATATGAAAAAGCATTAGATTGGTATGGAAATCCACTTCCTCATAATATAGAAGAGCGTATTGCTAAAGAGTTATACGGAGATGCTTTATATAATTGTTATAAAGAAAGAATAAAAAATGATAATCCAAGTATTAGTGATGAAGAGTTAGAAAATGAAATATTTAAAAATGTTCATAAGACAGTGCTAGAAGGTTTTGATAGTGTTAAGTCTATTATTAAAGAGCATTTAAAAGAAAAGTGGACAGATGAAGATGGTGAAATGTCTGATGATTCTTTAAATAAAAAAGTTAAAAAAGAATTAGGTGGCATTATTGGTGGAGGGTTTGATCCTATATATTTAATTGCACAAAGATTAGTTAAACACTCTAACGATGAAGGTTATTTAGTAGGTTCCCGTGGTTCTGTTGGGTCTTCTTTTGTTGCAACTATGATGGGTATAACAGAAGTTAATCCACTTCCAGCACATTATAGATGTGTAAAATGTAAACATAGCATTTTTAATGATGAAAAAGGTAATCCACTAGGAGAGAATTATTCTACTGGTATAGATTTACCTGATAGAAAGTGTCCAAATTGTGGTGAAGTAATGTATAAAGATGGTCAAGATATGCCTTTTGCAACATTCTTAGGTTTTAATGCAGATAAGGTTCCAGATATAGATTTAAACTTTAGTGATTTAAATCAAGCTTCCGCACATGCATATACAAAAGTATTATTTGGCGAAGATAATGTTTATAGAGCAGGTACTATTGGTACTGTTGCAGATAAAACAGCATATGGATATGTAAGAGGATATTTTGAAGATAAAGGAATGACAAGAAGAAGTGCAGAAATTGAAAGGTTAGCAGAAGGTTGTACTGGTGTTAAAAGAACTACAGGACAACATCCAGGTGGTATAGTAGTTATACCTGATTATATGAAAGTATTTGATTTTACACCTTATCAGTTTCCAGCAGAAGATACTACATCACCATGGAAAACAACACATTTTGATTACCATGCAATAGATCAGTGCGTATTAAAATTAGATATATTAGGACATTCTGATCCTACACAACTTCGTATGATACAAGATATAACAAAGACAGACATTACAAAAGTTCCTCTTGATGATAAAGAAACTATGAGTATATTTACATCTACTAAAGCATTAGGAGTTACTAATGAACAGATTATGTGTGAAACAGGTACGCTTGGTATTCCTGAATTTGGAACACCATTTACAATAGGCATGGTTGCAGAAACAAAACCAACTACTTTTGCAGAACTAATAAAAATATCTGGACTTTCTCACGGAACAGATGTATGGGTTGGTAATGCACAAGATTTAATTAAAAACAACATAGTACCATTTAAAGAAGTTATAGGGTGCCGTGATGATATAATGGTATACTTGATGTATAATGGAGTAAAACCTATTAAAGCTTTTAAAATAATGGAATTTGTTCGTAAAGGAAAAGCATCAAAAGATCCAGAAGGCTGGAAAGAATATGTACAGATAATGAAAGATGCTAATATACCAGATTGGTATATTGATTCATGTGAAAAAATAAAATATATGTTCCCAAAAGCACATGCTGCAGCATATGTAATAAGTGCATTTAGAATTGCTTGGTATAAAGTACATATGCCAGTAGCATTCTATGCTTCATGGCTTACATCAAAAGCAACAGATGTAGATGTAGAAGTTATGATACAAGGTTATGACGCTATTAAACAAAGGATAATAGACATTCAAAACAAAGGATATGAAGCGACTAATAAGGAAACAGGAGTATTAGAAAGCTTAAAAGTAGCATTAGAAGCAACAGCAAGGGGTATAAAATTTTTACCAATAGATTTATATAAAAGTAACTCAACTATATGGGAAGTAAAAGATGATATGTCTATATATCCACCATTTAGTGCTATAGATGGTTTAGGTGTTACTGTTGCAAATAATATAGTTAGTGAACGTGATAAACAAGATTTCTTTAGTATTGAAGATTTTCAAAATAGAGGAAAAGTATCACAACCTGTAGTAGATAAGATGAGACTAATGGGAATATTTGAAGATATGCCAGAAACTAGTCAACTAAGTTTATTTTAAGAAAGAGATTTCTAGAAAAAAGATATTTCTTTTTTTATTTGAAATATTACATCGCAAGTTAATTAGCAAATATTCATTATTTTTATTTTTTTGAGTATATTTTATTAGGTGATGTTATGAGGAAGTTAGTTTTGTTGTTATTATTATTTTTACCTATAAATATATTCGCACTTTCTGTTACTTCTAAAAGTGCAATACTTATGGATGAAG
>CALVQZ010000002.1 GCA_944358275.1 uncultured Bacilli bacterium | reverse complement strand
TACCAATTTTTTCTTTTTTTCTTATTCCACCTTTTAAAGTTTTATCATCTTTATTATTTACTATTGGTTTTGCTACTTCTTTTCTTTCTATATTTTGTCTTACTTCTGCTTTTAATAAATATTGTGATATTTCATCAGAAATCTTATTCATCATAGCATCAAATATTTGATAACCTTCTCTTATATATGCTTGTAGTGGATCTTCATTAGCATATCCTCTTAGTCCTACTCCTTCTTTTAAATGTTCCATATTGTTAATATGATTCATCCAGTTTAAATCTATTACTCTAAGTGATATTGCTTTTTCAAATTCATTTACTATTTCCCATGGTAATTCTTTTATCTTAGTTTCATATTCATCGTTAAGTAATTCATATATAATGTCTGTAGTTTCTTCTATGTTTTTGTTTTCTATTTCTTTTAATTTTATTTTTTTCTTTCTTAATATATTTTTATTTACAAATTCTACTAATGAATTGTATTTATTTTCTTCTTCACTATTTAAGTATTTAATTACATTTGCATTTACATAGTTCTTTAAATTTTCTAATACATTTTCATGAATCGATTCTTGATCTAATATTTCATTTCTCTTTCTATATATTATTTCTCTATGTTCATTCATAACATTGTCATATTGTAATAAATGTTTACGAATATCAAAGTTATTTCCTTCTACTCTTTTTTGAGCACCTTCTATTGAACTTGTAAATACTTTACTTTTTATTGCTTGTTCTCCTAATCCAGCTGTTTGCATTAGTGCTTTTATTCTATCTGTTCCAAATCTTACCATTAGTTCATCTTCTAATGATACGAAGAATTGTGACACACCTGGGTCACCTTGTCTTCCTGAACGACCTCTTAACTGATTATCTATACGTCTTGATTCATGTCTTTCTGTACCAAGTACGAACAATCCGCCTAATTCTCTTACACCTTCACCTAGCTTTATATCTGTTCCACGACCAGCCATATTTGTAGCAATTGTAACTGAACCTTTTTCTCCTGCTTTTGCAATTATTTCAGCTTCTCTTGCATGATTTTTTGCATTTAATACTTCGTGCTTTATTCCTTTTTTTGTTAGCATTCTACTAACTAATTCACTTGTTTCTATTGCAATTGTTCCAACTAGTATAGGCTCACCTGTCTTATGGCGTCTTTCTATTTCCTCTACTATGGCATTAAATTTTGCTTTTTGAGTAGCATATACTAAATCTGGTAAATCTTCTCTTATAACTTCTCTATTTGTAGGTATTTGTATTACATACATATTATATATATTTCTAAATTCTTCTTCTTCTGTTTTTGCAGTACCTGTCATACCAGATAATTTATTGTACATTCTAAATAAGTTTTGGAAAGTTATAGTAGCAAGTGTCTTTGTTTCATCTTGAATTTTTACACCTTCTTTTGCTTCTATAGCTTGATGTAATCCTTCTGAGAATGCTCTTCCTTTCATTAGTCTTCCTGTAAATTGGTCTACTATTACTACTTCACCATCTTGTACTACATAGTCTACATCTTTTTGCATTCCATAATTTGCTTTTAATGATTGGTCTATATGATGCACTAGTGCTGAATTTGATATGTCGTATAAATTTTCTAACTTAAAGAATTCACATGCTTTATCGCTACCTTCTTCTGTTAAGCTTACTGACTTTGTCTTTTCATCTATTGTATAATCTTTCTCTTTCTTTAATGTTTTTACGAACATATCAGCACTATTATATAAATTTTTTGATTCCATACGTCCACCTGAAATTATAAGTGGCGTACGTGCTTCATCTATAAGTATTGAATCTACTTCATCTAGTATTGCAAAATTAAGTCCTCTTTGAACTCTATTTTCTTTTTTTATTACCATGTTATCTCTTAAATAATCGAATCCTAATTCATTATTAGTTGTATATAATATATCTTTTTCATATTCTTTTTTCTTTTCTGCTGCTGTTAGTTCTCTTAAGTTTACACCAACTGAAATACCAAGAAAATTGAATATTTTTCCCATCCATTCTGCATTTCTTAATGTTAAGTACTCGTTTACTGTTACTACATGTACTCCTTTTCCTTCAAGTGCATTAAGATATGCAGGTAAGACTGTAGTAAGTGTTTTACCTTCACCTGTTTTCATTTCTGCTATATTTCCATAGTGTATAGCAATTCCTCCAACTAACTGTACATAAAATGGAGTTTCTCCAATTGTTCTTGTAGCTGTTTCTCTTACTGTAGCAAAAGCTTCTACTAAAATGTCATCTAATGTTTCCCCATTTGATAATCTCTCTTTAAATTCTAAAGTTTTATTTTTTAACTCTTCATCGCTTAATTTTAAATATTCATCTTTTAAATTTTCAATTTCATCTGCTAAACGCTCGAATTTTTTTAGTTCTTTATATTCATGATCGAATAAACTTTTTAATATATTCACTATTAACCACCTCACTACATATTGTATCAAAAAAAAAGGAATAGATAAACTATTCCGTTTCAATTATTCCATAATCATTATCTTTTCTTTTATATATTATACATATATTTTTTGTATCTCTATCTTTGTATACGAAAAAATCATGACCTAACATTTCCATCTGTAACATTGCTTCTTCTTCATCCATCGGCTTTGTGTTCAATGTTTTTCTTCTTACGATCCTTCTTTCTTCTTCTTCGTTATCTTCTTCTTCGATGAATGATAAATTTAATTTCTTTGCTGCATTTTTCTCAATTCTATTGATTTTTGTCTTATTTTTTCTTATTTGTCTTTCTATCTTATCACAAACAAGATCAATCGCTGCATATAAATTTTCTGCAGACTCTTCATTTCTAATTGTAAAATTTGGAGTTGGTATTGTAACTTCTATAGTTTGTTCAAAACCTTTTACTTTAACTAATATATTAGCAGTTATGTCTTCTGGTCTTTCAAAGTATTTATTTAACTTATCTAATTTAACTGTAATATACTCTTTAATAGCGTCAGTTACTAATATTTTGTCTCCACGTATATTATATATCATATCATCCCTCCTAATTTAATTATAGCACAATAATTAAAAAAAAACTACTTAAATAGTAGTTCCTATAACAGCGGATACATTTACTGCTTGTAATCCTTTTTCAGTCCTAATTAAATCAAATTCAACTAGTTGACCTTCACTTAGTG
>CALVQZ010000001.1 GCA_944358275.1 uncultured Bacilli bacterium | reverse complement strand
AAATAACTCCTATTCCTCCTTCTTTACTAACATTTCCTGCTAGTCTATGTAAAGATACTCCTACTCCCATTCCGCCTTGAATTATTGGATATTTTGATTGTTTATTTCCAATTTTTAATCCTTTCATATTTACCTCCTAATTTTAATTATAAGTATATTTATAACATAATAATTAATTAAAGTCTTTAGACTGAGAGGTCAGTACAATTATCCAAAAAAAAAATAGACATTGAAATTATTACCCTAACTTCACACCGCGCACTTCCAACTTCACACTGCTAATTTATTTTTTATCAAAATTGTTTTTCTAAAAACATTTTTGTAGTATAATATATAAAAATTATCTCTAAGGAATCTGTTATGAATTTATTATATGAAGTTGAACTAAATATGAACATAAACGATATTTTAACAAAAAAGCTAAAAATTTCTACAAGATTAAAAAATAAACTAATCAAAAATAAACACATTTTATTAAATGGTGTTTTTGTTGATACTAGAAGCATTGCAAATATAGGAGATATTCTCACAGTTGATTTAAGTTACCCTGAAGATAATTCAAATATTGTTCCTAGTAAAATGAACTTAGATATTATTTATGAAGATGATTATCTTCTTGCTATAAATAAACCTGCTGGAATAGCAGTTCACCCTTCTATTTTACATTTTAATGACTCTTTGGCAAATGGTGTGAAATCTTATTTTGATACTATTGGACTAAAGAAAAAAATTAGGGCAATTAATAGAATCGATTTAAATACCTCTGGTTTGATTTTATTTGCAAAAAATGAATATATTCAAGAATGTTTAATTAGACAAATGCGTTTTTCTTCTTTTGAAAAAATTTATTTAGCTGTTGTTTTAGGTACTTTTAAAAAGAAAAAAGGAACAATCCATATGCCTATTGCTAGGAAGGAAAATTCTATTATAGAAAGATGTATTTCTAAAGATGGTCAAGAAGCTATAACTCATTACGAAGTTTTACAAGAATTTAAAAAATATTCACTTGTAAAATGTATTTTAGAAACAGGCAGAACACATCAAATTAGAGTTCATATGGCCTATATTGGACATCCTTTACTTGGTGATTCTTTATATGGAACAGATAATACTTCCTTAATTAACAGACAAGCCTTGCATAGTTATAAAATGAGTTTTATACATCCTATTTCTAATAAAAAAATATCTTTAGAAGCAAAGCCTCCTAAAGATATAGAAAATTTAATTATTTAATAATTTTATTGGATGATTAAATTTATTATACTCACTTAGCAAACCTCTATATTCTGATTCTATGTTTCTTAGGTTTTTAAAATTTTCTGGTCTAATCAATGCTGGCAAATTTGTTTCAATTCCTGCATTCTCTAATATATATTTTACAAATTCGGCACAGTAAAATGAATGTTCTTTATGTATTCTAAGTTTTAATGCTATAGCAAAAAGTCCTAAGCTATTAAATTTATACGTTTTTCTAGTTCTTTGAAAATTATCAATAATATCACATATCTTTTCATATTCTTCTTCTCTAACATTTAATGAGTATATGGCTGTTTTTGTTTCTTTAAAACGATTAAAAGTTCCTGAATTTATATATTCATGTACAAATCCTCCAATAAAAGGATTATATGGATTTAGTCTTCCAAAACTATACATTTGTTTTAAATGTTCATCTAAAGCAATTGATACATGAGAAAATTCATCTTTTGTATATATTTTTATAATTCTTGATAAAACTGTTCCAGTATGCGTTAATATTATATATATTTTTTTCATTTTTTACCTCTTATTCTTGTTTTTTTATTTGAAATTTTTGAGCAATTTTATATTTATCTCTATCAGAAATATATAAAAAACCTAAAACAGAAAATACGGCTGCACCTATTAGATTTACAAATAAATCCTCCATTGTATCATTTACACCTATATCCAAAAATCCACCATTAATAATTGCAAGCTCATTTCCCTCATTATCATACATAATGGTTTTAGCTATGTCTTTTATAATAACTACTTTATTATTTTGATTTGGATCTAATGTAACTGTACTTACAGTAGTTACTATCGAATCTTTTTGCATATCTGATAATGTAAATTTATCTGCTGAATATTCGAAAAATTCCCATAACACACCAATTGTCATTGAAAAGCAAAAAGCTACTAATGCAACAAATATTGGTGATAAATTAAAATTTTTTATCTTTTTATTTAATAAATCTATTAAACTAAACCCTACACTTGCTGCTAAGAATCCATTTAGTGTATGCAATATATTATCCCATATTGGAATCGCCCCATAAAAATTTTCTATTTCCCCTAATATTTCTGCGGCAAAAATGAAACAATAAATTGCAATTTCTAAGCCATCTGGTAAATCAATTTTAAATTTTTTCTCAATAAAAACTGGCAAATTTAAAAGTATTATAGATAATATACATAATAGTGCATTTAGATAATTCATTAAAATTATTTCTCTTACCAAACAAATTATTACTAATATTCTTAAAACTATATATGCAAGTATTGAACTTTTTTTCGTGTTTTTAAAAACTTCTTTTGCCTCTTTTATTTTCATATCTTACCCCTTTTATTTTATCAATATAAATTCTATTATAATATGTTTTGATTTAATACTAGTGTACTATATAAGAATAACACATCTTGGTCTTTAAATTCAATATATTCTCCTAAAATTTTGCTTGATATATATCTTAAATCTATTAATGTTATTTTTTTGTAATCTTCTATTAATAGTGGTGCTATACTGCTTCCAAATGAATCTCTAAATAATAATAGTTCCCTATCAGTTGTAGCATTCTTATTTTCTATACTAATTATTGGTGTAGCTCCTGATAAATATATATCATATTTATCTTGTGTTGGTGTATCATCATATATTTTTCCTATTTTTTTAGTTTCATAATTATATGTTGTACAATTATTTATTATATCATTATTTAAAATATACATTTTATCTGGCATAACATTAGCACTAAGTTGCCCATAATAAGTTCCATAGAAATCTCCCGTATCACATACCACATAATTATTTTTTGTGGTTCCTAGATTCATACTTGTTTTTATTGTTTTTACTACTTTGTTTAGTTTTTCCTGTTTCCAATGAAGGTCTGTTTTATAAT